>DATMEC010000026.1:0-22837 GCA_035557125.1 Steroidobacteraceae bacterium | reverse complement strand
CCGACCGGTGGTAGATCGGCTGGCGCACCTGCTCCGCCGATGGCGTGCGCACGGTGCGGTCGCTCTCGTAGAAGCGCAGGCACTCGTCCTGCCACGCCAGCCCGCAAAACGCGAGCAGGCGCCGGACCTGCGGCTCGAAATCCGACACGACCTCCTCGTACTGCACCGTGAGCACACGGCCGGGCAGCACGCGATCCCAGTGGTCCATCATCCGCTGGTACTGCAGGTAGTACTCGCCGATCTCGGTCAGGTCGTAGGTGAAGTTCTGTCCCTTCGCGAACAGCTGCCGCCAGCAGGAGAAGCAGGCGTCCAGGGGATGGCGCCGGGCGTCGATGATCTTCGCGTTAGGCAGCATCAGCGCGATGAGCCCGGCGTTCGGGAAGTTGTTCGGCATCTTGTCGACGAAGCGCGGCGCCCCCGTGCGGCGGTGCACGCGCGCAAGCTCGAGGTACGCGGCGCCGAGCGAGGCGACGTTCGCGGGCGAAAGCTCGCGCATGGCCTCGGGGTAGTTGATACCGGACGGGCGGTTGAGGTTCAGCGAAGTCGCGAGCCGCCCGACGTAGGGCAGCTCGGCCGTGCCCTCGACTTCCGGATGGCTCGCCAGGACCTGCTCGAGCAGCGTCGAGCCCGAGCGCGGCAGGCCGAGGATGAAGATCGGCGCGCCGTCCGGGTCGCCCGCGCCGGCAAGCGACGCGAGGAACTCCGCCGTGTATGTTCCGACCATCCGGTCGTTCATCAGCTCGGTTTGCACCGGGTCGTAGTGCACCTCGGCGCGCTGGCGCTCGTTCCCCTGGCGGTAGAAATTCCAGGCGCGCTCGTAGTCGCCGCGGTCCTCGAAGGCCTTGCCGAGCGCAAACAGGAAGTTGACCCGGGATTGCGCGGCGAGGCCTTCGGAAGCGGCATGGCGCTCCATCGTGGCGATGGCCTGCTCGTCGAAGCGGTAGGTCTTCAGGTTGGCGAGGCTCCAGTAGGTCTCGCCGGAGTCCGGTGTGAGGCGGATGCAGGCGTCGTACGAGGCCACGGCTCCGGCGTAGTCGCCAGTTGCCTTGAGTACGTGACCGAGACCGAGGAGCGCGCCGGCGTGCCGGGGGCGCAGCTCGAGGCAGTGGCGATAGGCGGCGGCCGCTTCCGGCGTGAACGACGCCCGCGCGAGGGTGGCGGCGCGCATGAAATGCGCCTGGACATGGGTCGGATCGAGCGCGATGGCCCGGTCGAAGCAGGTGATCGCCTCCGCGTAGCGGTCCTGTTCCTTGTGCAACTGGCCGAGGTCGAGGATCGCGAGCAGGAAATCCGGCGCGAGCCGGATCGCTTCCCGCAGCATGCGCTCGGCGTCGTCTGCGTGATCGGCACGCGTCGCGAGCTGCGCGAGCAGCCGAAGTGCGTCGACGTTTCGCGGGTTCTGCTGCAGCACGCGCCGGTAGATTCGCTCGGCTTCCTCGAGGCGGCCTTCCTTCTGGTGCTCGGCGGCCAGCGCCATCTGGCGCCGCTCGGGCGAGAGCTCGAAGGACTTCTCGAAGGCCGCGTCCGCCTCCTTGCCGCGGCCGAGCATCGCCAACGCCTTGCCGAGGTTGAACCAGGCGCGCTCGAGCGAGGGATCGAGCCGTGTCGCGCGCTCGAGGAAGGGCAGGGCATCGGCAGGGCGATTGGCCTGCACCAGCAGGTAGCCGAGGTCTTCCGCGGGCTTGGCGAACGACGGCGCAGCCTCGATCACGCGGCGCAGCGTAGCCTCCGCCTCGACGCGCCGGTCCATCTTGACGAACAGCGCGCCGAGCAGCGCCTGCATGCTCACGTCGCCCGGGTGTTTCGCGAGCGCATCGCGGCAGCGGGCTTCGGCTTCCGCAAGCTGGCCCGCGCCGATCAGCTGGACGGCCTCGTCGAACTGGGCCCGGGTTGCGGTCATCGCGTGGTCAGGCGACTCGACAGCAGGCGAAGCAGCGCGACGTGCGCGTCGACGCGCCGCTCGAGCGGCAGCGCCGCGGCAGGCGTCTCGAGCACGAGCACCGTATCCGCGGCCGGGCCGGGGCGCGACGTGCCGTCCACCACGATCTCCTGCGCGCTCATCAACTCGTCGATCGAGCCGTCGGTCACCGGGCCGATGATGCCGCGCGCGATCGGTTCGTCGAAGCGCGTCTTGCCGTCCATCTGGATCGGCACGCCGTTCTCCCTCAGGATTGCGACGGCGGCCGTCGCGAGCTCGTCCGCGGCGCCGGCCTTGCCCTGCGAATAGACATAGCCCGCGTCGATCAGGTTGTCCTCGTGCAGGTCGATGCTGATGGCGGCCGGGTAGTCCGCTTGCTGCCGCAGGATCCAGGCCGTGATCGCGGCTGCTTCGGGGCTCGAAGGCGCCTCCGCCCGGGCTCGAGCCGCGTCGTCAGCCGTCGGCAACAGGTGCGAAGAATCGCCGACGCTCTGCCCGTCGACGGACTCCGAGTACACGGCGACGTTGAGATACCGCCAGTTGCGTGCATAACCGTGCGGGTTGAGGAGCGGCAGCAACACGACCGGACGCTGGGCACCGAGCTTCGCGATTTCGGCTATCGCCGCCGCCACGGCATTTGGCCCGGCCGGCTCCTCGCCGTGGATCCCGGCCAGGATCCAGACGGCAGGTCCCGTCTTCGGCGAGCGCAGCGCGACGATCGGCAACGGCGCTCCCGTTCCGGGCGGCGCGGAGGTGGCGATGACGTCCGCCGTCCAGCCCTGTTCGACGAGTCCGAGGCTCGCGCGGTAGAGAGACTCGATCGGCGCCCGCCCGTCGTCGTGGGTCGCGACGCCCGGCAGGGAGGCGAGGACTGCAAGTGTCGCTGCGGCGCCGAATTGCATGCCGGGCATGGTCGCATATTGCACGGCCTGGCGACGGCGGCGCACGGACCGGCGCATCGCAATTGAATCCGCGCATCGGCGGGCATAGCGTCCGAGCCAGTTTCCACGGAGAGCCGCCATGCTGCGTACCGCGATCGCCGCCATCCTCGTCGCCGCCGCAACCGTCGCCGCGGCAGCCAACACGGAGTCCCGGGGCGAGCTCTCTCAGGCGAAAGCGCGCACCGTGCTCGACCAGGCCGTCGAGGCGAACGGCGGGGCCGAGGCCCTGCGCGCCGTCGAGGTCGTGCGCCTCCGGCTCGAGGGCCAGACCTTCCCGCGGCTGCAGATGACGACGCCCGCGCCGCCGTTCGAGGGCGGCACGTTCGACGAGACGCTGCTGCTCGACCTCGAGAACGACCGCCTGCGTCTCGACCAGAAGTTCGGCGGCGCCGGCTTCGACGGCGACGCCACGGTCACGATCGTCGGCGGTGCCGGAAACACGTACGACAACCGCGCGAAGACCGTCACGCCGATCCCGGCGGAGCAGGCGACCCAGCAGCAGTTCGTCCAGTACCACCGCCGGCTGCCGAACCTGCTGCTGCGCCAGGCGCTCGACCGCGCCAATTCGCTGCGCTACCTGGGCGAGGACGATTTCGACGGGAGGCGTCATGAAGTCATTACCTTCGTGATGCCGGATACGCAGCAGGTCGCGCTGTATGTCGACGTCGCGACCGGCCTCGTGTCGAAGTACGAGCTGATCTTCGTGGACTCGCTCGAGGGTGTTGAGAACTCCGAGATCGTCTTCGGCGACTACCAGAAGGTCGGGAACTACCAGGTGCCGCGGCGCTGGAGCAACCGGCAGCTCGGCGAGGACCAGACGCGCTACACCGTGAAGGCGGAGTTCAATCCGGCGGTCACGGACGACTCGTTCCGCGTCCAGGCTGCCGGGTACGCGGAAGTGAAGCCGGTGCCGACCGAGCTGGAGGAGAAGGTCGACCGGCTCGCCGACGGCGTCTTCGTGATCCAGAACGTCGCCGGCCAGAACCAGAACACGCTGGCGGTCGGCTTTCCCGACTACGTCGTCGCCGTCGAGGCGCCGGGCTCGAGCGAGGGCGCCGACGCCGTGATCAAGCGCATCCACGAGCTGTTCCCGGGCAAGCCGATCCGCTACGTCGCGATGACGCACCACCACGGCGACCACATAGGCGGTATGCGCAGCTTCATCGCCGAAGGCGCGACGGTCGTCACGACCGCGGCCAACCGGCCGGTCATCGAGGCGATGGCGGCCTCGCAACAGAACGACCGGCTGGGCCGCACGCCGCGCAAGCCGGAATTCCTGCTGCTTGAGAATGGCCGCCGCGTGCTTAAAGATGGTGATCGCAGCCTTGAGCTGATCGACATCGGCCCGAACCCGCACGCGAAGGAGATGGTGATCGCCTGGCTTCCGGCGGAGAAGGTCGTGTTCCAGGGCGACCTCTTCTTCGTGCCGAACAACGATGCGCCGTTCGGCCCGCCGCAGCCCTCGACCGCGTCCTTTGCGGAAAAGCTGCGCGAGCTCGGCCTGCCGGCCGAGAGGATCGCCGCGGTCCACGGCGACACGGCGACGATCGCGCAGTTCCGGGAGGCGACCGCTACGCCGATGCCGTAGAGTCCGCAGGGCATGGGTGCCCCGCGATTCATCCGCGACCTGGCCGCGCTGATCGGCGCCGGCCGCGCGGCCGACTCGTTCTCGGCGGCGCCGTCGTCGTTCGCCCCGATCGTCCTGGGCGGCTGCGGCCGCTCCGGGACGACCCTGCTCAGGCTGATGCTCGACTCGCACCGGCGCATCTGCTGCGGCCCGGAGTCGAGCCTGTTCCGCCGGCGCGCAATCGACACGCGCTGGCTCGCTGACCGCTTCGGCTTCTCCCGCGACGAGGTGCGCGCGATCTACGACGCGGCCGCGTCGCGCCCGGCATTCATCGTGGCCTTCGCCGCTCTCTGCATGCAGAAGGCCGGCAAGGCGCGCTGGGCGGAGAAGACGCCGCGCAACATCGGCCGCGTCGCCGACATCTTCCGCTGCTTTCCCGAGGCCCGCTTCGTGCACGTGCTGCGCGACGGCCGCGACGTCGCCTGCTCGCTGCGGACCCATCCGCGCCACCGGGTGATCGAAGGAAAGCTCGTCCCGACCGGCATCCGCAGGCCGATCGCGGGCTGCGCACGACGCTGGGTGCGCGACATCGAGGGCTCGCGCCGCTGGTGGGGCGACCCGCGCTTCATGACTGTCCGCTACGAGGACCTGGTGCTGGACCCGCGGCCGGCCCTCGGGCACCTGATGACATTCATCGGGGAGGCGTGGGACGAGGCGATGCTGGCGCATTCGTCGGCCGACTCGCCGTTCCGGGACGCGACGCGCTTTGCCCAGAACCCCGAGGCGCTCGGCGCGGTCAGCACGGCCGCGCTCGGCCGCTGGCAGCGCGACCTCGACGAGCGCGACAAGCGCATCTTTAGGCGGATCGCGGGGCCGCTGCTCGTGGAGCTTGGCTACGCGAAGGACGACGGCTGGTAGGCGCCTGGCGGCCAGCGAGGGTCAGCCAGCCTGGGTGACCCTGAAGACACGCCACTCTCCAGGGATACCCTTCAAGGTCTCGTCGCTGCGATGCTCGAAGCCGATGCCCGATCCGATCACGAGATCGGCCACCGTCCCCGACACCAGCACTTCACCGCGTTGGGCAAGTGACTGCACCCGCGACGCGAGGTGGACCGCGATGCCGCCGATCTCGCCGCTGCGACGCTCGATCTCGCCGGCATGCAGGCCCGCCCTGATTTCGAGGCCGAGCGAACGGACGTCGTCGCGTACCCGGGCGGCGCAGTGCACGGCGCGGGCCGGGCCGTCGAAAATCGCCAGGAACCCGTCGCCCGTGCGCTCGATCTCGCGGCCACGATAGGCGCTAATGTGGCGCCGCACGATGGCATCGTGTGCGGCGCGCAGCTCGAGCCAGCGCGCGTCGCCCACCTCGGCTGCCCGGCCGGTGGAGTTGACGATGTCGGTGAACAGCACGGTCGCGAGTTCGCGCTCGGCGGGCGTCGTCGCGCGGGCACCAGTCAGGAATTCCTGGATCGCGTCGAGGACCTGCTGGCTCGCGGGCGTGTGAAAGGGAAAACAGTCGGCACCCGGCAATTCCCGGGCTTGGGCACCCGGAATGTGCGTCGCGAGGAAACGGCCGAAATCGGCGCGGTAATGCCGGTTGTCGCGGCGATGGATTACGAGCGTCGGCACGGAGATAGCGCCCAGGACGGACCGCACGTCGACGTTCAGGACCCACTGGTACATGCGTGTGGCGGCTCCCGGCGGCATGGCCAGCCGCTGGATGCGCATGAACCATTCGCGCATGTGCGAATCCGTCGCGACGCTTGGGGCCGTGATCTCGAGCATTGCCGGGTCCTGGCCCCAGTGCTGCTCATACAGCTCGAGCAGCTTCTCGTACGTCTGGTCCGGCATTCCGATGGGGTAGTCCGGCGCTCGCCGCCAACGGGCGAAGGCGTTCACGAGTACGAGAGCCGACACGCGATCGGGAAAAGTCGCTGCGAGCAGCATGGCCATGATGCCGCCCTCGGTGTCGCCGACGACCGTCACACGCTCCGAGCCGGCAGCATTGAGAGCGAGCAGTGCGTCGTCCATCCATTCCTCGAGCGTCGGAAGCGCCGCCAGCGGCACGGGATCGGAGACCCCCGTTCCCCGCTTGTCAAAGCAGATCACGCGCCCGATGCGCGCTAGACGCTCGAAGAACAGCGCACACGACGGCTCGTCCCACAGGGCGTCCACGTTGGTCGCCCAGCTCGGAACGAACAGGATGTCGCGCTGGGAGTCGCCGAAAGCCTGCCATGCGACGTAGCCACCGTCCGACCGGGCGTAGCGGGTCACCGCGCGCATGGTCGCTCCGTCACGGCGGGACCCGTCCCGCCGCGTCCGTCCTCACTCGCGGTCGAAGTTGATTCGGGTGCCCTTGACGTTAGACTCGACCAGCTCGATCGAGATGGCGGGCCCCTTGCGCACCTTCACCAGCACGTCCTCGCCGTCGTCTACCTCGATCTTGTAGCTGTCCAGGTCGAGCGCCTGCCTGAATGTGTCGCGGATGTCCCGGGCGGCGCCGTCCTCGCCGCGGCCGTTCTTCAGGCTGACCGGGACGTCGATCGGCGCGCCGTTCTTCGGCGTGACGCGAAAGCGCATGACGCCGTCGTTGTTGGCGCCTTCGCTCACCTGGAGCCGCCACTTGTTCGAGAAAGCCAATACGGGTGCGGCCTTCGCGGCTGCGGGATCGGCTGCCGGCGCTGCCGCGGGTACCTGGGCGCCGGCTGAGAAGCCTGCGAGCGAAATACCGAGGCAGGCGATGGCCGCGGCGCGGAAATTACGGACATTGGTCATGGCGACTCCTGAACCGGTCTTCTCCGGGAGTCTAGCGCAGGTTCGCCGTGACGTCCCGGTGTCGGAGACCCAGCAATCCGGGTATCTTGGGCGCCGTGCAAAACGGGAACGGCCCGATCCGGGCGATCATCCTCACGACCCAGCGGACCGGCTCGACATTTCTCGTCGGATGCCTGCAGTCCCATCCCGGGATCAACTGCATCACGGAGCTACTGGTCGGGGCGCACCTCGACCCGCCGTCGTTCCTGCGCACGTCACGCACCGGCACCAAGGCCGCCCGCTTCCTGATGTCCGGCGGCTGGTATCCGACGCGCGCGATGCGGCGTTTCTACGCCGCTAGCGACAGGCCGGTCAGCATCTTCAAGGCCATGTACAACCAGGTCTCGGTGCCGTGGACGCTGCGCTACCTCACGCGCAACACGGACATCCACATTCTGCACCTGAGCCGGCGCAACCTCCTCAAGATGCACCTCTCGCAGCTCCTGATGCCGACACGGCGCAACCGCATCTGGGAGCCCCACACGACCGAGCCCCTGCCGCCGGTGACCACGCACGTCGACCCGGCGGCGGCCCTCGAACAGATGCGCAAGGCGCGCGACGCATACCGGCACTTCGAGGGCCTGTTCAAGGCCCACCGGCGCCTGCCGATCGTCTACGAGGACCTGATCGAGGACCAGCGCCTGCGGCCGTCCGAGGGCGCGCGCATCTGCGAGTTCTTCCGCATCCCGTACCATCCGATGCAGTCGAGCCTGATCAAGATGAACCCGGAATCGCTGAAGGTGATGGTCACGAACTACGACGAGCTCGCAGACGCAGTCTCGCGGACCGAATTCGCGAGCCTGCTCGACCCGGATCCGGAAGAGGAGCGTGCATGCGCATCTTCGTGACCGGCGCTACCGGCTTCGTGGGCCGGCATTTCGTCGAGCACGCGCTGGCGGCGTCCCACCAGGTTTCGGCGCTGCACCGGCCGGAGTCGCCGAAAAAACAGGCGCTCGTCGAGGACCTGCAGGCGCGCGGCGTGGATTTCCACGCCGGCGACGTCGAAGACCAGGCCTCCCTGGAATCGGCGATGCGCGGGGCTGACTGCGTCTGCCATTTCGCCTCTGCGTTCCGTGAGACCGGCGTGTCTGACGACTATTTCCTCGCGGTGAACGTCACCGGCGCCCGCAACGCCGTCGAGGCGGCGGCAGCGCAGGGCGTCCGTCGCTTCGTGTTCTGCAGCACCGCCGGAATCTACGGCTCGAGGGTCCAGGGCGTCGTGAACGAGACCGCACCGCTGAATCCGGCGAACATCTACGAGCAAAGCAAGGTCGAGGCCGAGAACGTCGTGCGCAAGGAGACGGTCGCGCACGGCATCGAGTACGCGATCATCCGTCCCGCGGTCGTCTATGGCCCGCACGACGAGCGCCTGGTCAAGATGTTCGCCGCCGCCTCGCGGGGCCGCTTCCCCCTCTTCGGCCAGGGCAAGGGCCGCCGCCACATGGTGTACGTGGGCGATGTCGTGGACGCGGCGCTGCGCGCCTGCGTCGTGCCGGCCGCGGCCGGCGAGGAAATGATCGTCGCGGGACCCCGTGCCGCGCCGCTGTCCGAGATCCTCGAAGTGCTGGCGCGCGTCGTGGGCCGGGCGAAAGCCGGCCCGCGCCTGCCGCTCGCGCCGATGATGGCGCTCGCGGCCGTGACCGAGGACACCGGCAAGTTCCTCGGCATCAAGCCGCCGATCTATCGGCGGCGCATGGATTTCTACCGCAACGACGCGGCGTTCGACTGCTCGCGCGCCATGCGCGTGCTCGGCTGGAAGCCGCAGGTGGACCTGGAAGACGGCTTCCGCCGCACGCTGGAGTCTTATCGCCTGGAAGGGCTCGTCTGAACGAAACAGGGGAGGTAAGGGTGCAGCGCGTTATCCAAGAGTTCGCACGGTTGGCCGCATTGCTCGCGATTTCAGGCATCGGCACGGCGCATGCCGATCTCGACCGGACCGAGCGCACCATCTCGCGCCATGCCGCCGAGGGCCAGACTGCTGCCGAAGCCCTCCTGCAGCGCGTCGTCGACATCGAGAGCCCGACGGAGAACACGGCCGGCGTGCGCGCAGTCGGTGATGCTTTCTCGGAGGAACTGCGCGCCATCGGCTTCAGCACGCGATGGGTTGAGCTGCCGGCCGGGATGAATCGCGCCGGCCATCTGGTCGCCGAGACCGGTGGTAAGCACGGCAAGCGTCTGCTGCTGCTCGGCCATCTCGACACTGTGCTGTCCGGCGAGAGGTTTCGTCGCGAGGGCGCGCGCGCCTTCGGCACCGGTACGGCCGACATGAAGGGCGGTGCCGTCGTGATGCTGCAGGCGCTGAAGGCGCTGCATGAGGCGGGCGCGCTACGGGACCGCCGCATCACTGTGATGTTGACCGGCGACGAGGAGGACGCCGGCATGCCGGTTGCGGTCTCGCGCGAGCCGATGCTCGCGCTCGCACGGCAGAGCGATGCGGCCCTCAGCTTCGAGGCCGCGATCGATGGTACGGCGACGATCGGCCGCCGCGGCATCAACAGCTGGACGCTGGAAACGACGGGGGAGACTGGGCACTCGAGCGGGATCTTCGGCGAACAGCGGGGCAGCGGCGCGGTCTACGAGGCAGCCCGCATCCTCGCGGAGTTCCAGGCCGAGCTCGGCGCCGAGAAATACCTCACGATCAATCCGAGCGTGGTTGTCGGCGGAACCAAAGCCGTGCTCGACGACTATCGCGGCACGGCGGAGGGCAAGACGAACGTGATCGCGCCGACGGCGATCGCCCGCGGTGACATCCGCTACATCAGCCTCGACCAGGAGCGGAAGGCGGCGGAGCGCATGCAGGCGATCGTAGCCCGGCATCTGCCGCGGACCGGCGCGACGTTGCACTTCGACGACGGAGCCTACCCGCCGATGACGCCGACGCCGGGCAACGAGGAGCTCCTGGCGCTGCTCGACGGCGCGAGCCGCGACCTCGGCCTCGGCCCGGTCGCTGCCCTCGACCCGGCGGACCGCGGCGCCGGGGACATCGGCTTCATCGCGCACCTGTTGCCCTGCCTCGACGGCCTCGGCAGTGGCGGCGGCGGAAACTCGCACGCGCCGGGCGAATACACGGACCTCGCGACGCTGACGCCCATGGCGCAGCGGGCGGCCGTGCTGATCCATCGGCTGACGCGCTAGGCGAAACCGGCATGGCGGCCAACGGCCTCTGGTGGGAGCGCCCGGATTTGCGCTATCGGGGCGGCCGGCTGGAGTTCGGCGGACGCGACCTCTCGGCGCTCGCCGCTGAAGGTACCCCTTCCTATGTCTACCGTGCCGGACGCGTGTGCGAAAACCTTGGGCGGCTGCGCGCGGCGCTCGACGCCGCCGGTGCACCGCACGACGCCTATTTCGCGCTAAAGGCGAACCGGTTCGCGCCGCTGCTGGCCGCGCTGCGCGCGCACGGAGGCTGCGGCATCGATGCCTGCTCGCCAGCGGAAGTCCGGCTCGCGTTGTCGGTCGGGTTTCACGAGTCCGACGTGTCCTTTACGGGCCACGCGGTCGCTGACGTGGATCTGGACGCGCTGCGCGCCCATCCGGGAGTCCACGTCAATTGCGACGCGATCAGCACGATTCGCAGGCTGGGAGCGCGCTGCCCGGGGCGGACCATCGGCATCCGCCTGAATCCCGGCCTCGGAGCTGGGTACAACGAGCGCCTCCGCTACGCGGGCGAGAAGCCGACCAAGTTCGGCGTGTACCCGGACCGCCTCGACGAGGCGTTCGCCATCGCGCGGTCGGCGGGCCTGACGGTCGACACGCTGCACTTCCACATCGGCAGCGGTTACCAGGGCGACGCACTCGAAGTGCTGGAGCGGGTTCTGCACGGCGTCGCGAGGATCCTCGATGCGAATCCGGGAATCCGCCGCCTGAACGTCGGCGGCGGCCTCGGCGTGCGCATGACGGAGTCGGACGTGCCCATGGATCTCGCTCGCTGGGCCGCGCTCATCGCAGGGGTCACGCGGCCGCGGGGACTGCGCGTCGCCGTCGAGCCTGGCGACTATCTGGTCAAGGACGCAGGCCTGTTGCTGGCGCAGGTCAATACCGTCGAGGAAAAGGCCGGCACGCGGTTCGTCGGCGTTAATGCGGGCCTCGGAATCCTGAACCTGATGGCTTACTACCGGATTCCTTACGTCGTGGCACCGCTTTGCCTGCGTCCCGGCGGGGCGACCGGGCGCGTGACGATCTCGGGCAACATCAACGAGGCGATGGACCTCCTCGCCGAGGACGTGGAAGTCGCCGACCTGCAGGAAGGCGACTTCCTCGCGCTGCTCAACGTCGGCGGCTACGGGTCGGCGGCCGCGTCGAACCACTGCATGCGCGGCGAGTTCCGCGAGGCCCTGCTGGACGGGAACGGCTGACGCATGCCGCAGACAGGCGGCGAAAACGGTTCCGGTAAGCAGCGGCAGTCGGCGGCGGACCGCCGCACCTCGATCCTGCGTGCGCTGTGGCGGGGCAGTTTCGCGCGCCGCCGCCTTGGGCCGCGGCGCGGCACCGACCGCCACCCCGCGGCGACGGACTGGTTCTCCCCGCAGTGGCTCGCCACTGCGATACTGATTATGGTGCTGTCGAGCGCCGACGCTTTGTTGACGCTCGCACTCGTCTCGCGCGGCGCCACCGAGATGAATCCGTTCATGGAACCGATGGTGAGCGGCTCCGGCCACGGCTTCGCGTATTGGAAGCTGGGACTCACGGCTCTTGGGGTCGTCGTTCTCACGATGCTCGCGCGGTTCCGGATCCTCGGGGGCATCGCAGTCGGGAACATCCTGTACGTGGTGCTGTGCGCGTACCTCGTGCTGGTCGGCTACGAGCTCTGGCTGCTGCGCAAGCTGGCGGCCAGCGGAATCCATTGATCGCCTGGTGGCGCAGCTTGCCCAAAAAGAAAAGGCCCCGACGCCGGGGCCTTTTCTCGTGTCCCTCGATCGCCCCTACAGCAGCGGCACGAGGAGCAACGCGACGATGTTGATGATCTTGATCAGCGGGTTGATCGCCGGGCCCGCGGTGTCCTTGTAGGGGTCGCCCACGGTGTCGCCAGTGACCGCCGCCTTGTGCGTCTCGGAGCCCTTGCCGCCGTAGTTGCCTTCTTCGACGTACTTCTTGGCGTTGTCCCAGGCACCGCCGCCGGTGCACATCGAGATCGCGACGAAGAGGCCCGTGACGATCGTGCCGATCAGGACGCCGCCGAGGGCGCGGATGCCCGCGCCGGGGCCTAGCAGGAAGTTCATGCCGAAGCCGATGACCACCGGGATCAGGATCGGCAGCAGCGACGGCACGATCATCTCGCGGATGGCCGCGCGCGTCAGCATGTCCACGGCCCGGGAGTAGTCGGGCTTTGCCGTGCCTTCCATGATGCCCTTGATCTCGCGGAACTGGCGCCGCACCTCGATCACGACGGAGCCCGCCGCACGGCCGACGGCTTCCATCGCCATCGCGCCGAACAGGTAGGGCACGAGGCCGCCGATGAACAGGCCGATGATCACCGCGGGATCCGACAGGCTGAAGTCCTCCAGCTTGCCGGCGATGTCGAGGTTGTGCGTGTAGTCGGCGAACAGCACGAGCGCGGCGAGGCCGGCCGAGCCGATTGCATAGCCCTTCGTCACCGCCTTGGTGGTGTTGCCGACCGCGTCAAGCGCGTCGGTGATCTTGCGCACGTCTTTCGGCAGGCCGGCCATTTCGGCAATACCGCCGCCGTTGTCGGTGATCGGGCCGTAGGCGTCGAGCGCCACGATCATGCCCGTCATCGACAGCATGGCGGTCGCGGCGATCGCGATGCCGTAGAGCCCGCCGAGCTGGTGGGCGCCCCAGATCGCGGCGCAGATCGACAGCACCGGCAGCGCCGTCGACTTCATCGACACCGCGAGGCCTGCGATCACGTTCGTGCCGTGGCCGGTCTGGGAGGCCTCGGCCACGTAGCGAACCGGCTTGAACTCGGTGGAGGTGTAGTACTCGGTGATCCAGATCATCGCTGCCGTAAGGCCGAGGCCGATCAGCGCACAGAAGTAGAGCGGCATGGCGGCCTCGCCGAACATCATCTTCGTGATTGGGTAGTACGCGACCGCCGCGATGACGCCGGAAACGATCACGCCGCGGTACAGCGCGCCCATGATGTTGCCGCCATCCTTCACCTTGACGAAGAAAGTGCCGACGATCGAGGCGACGATCGAGACCGCGCCCAGCACGAGCGGGTAGATCACGGCGGCGTTGCCGAGGTCCTTCATCATGAGGCCCGCGAGCAGCATCGTCGCGACGACCGTGACCGCGTAGGTCTCGAACAGGTCCGCGGCCATGCCGGCGCAGTCGCCGACGTTGTCGCCGACGTTGTCCGCGATCACGGCAGGATTGCGCGGGTCGTCCTCGGGGATGCCGGCCTCGACCTTTCCGACGAGGTCTGCCCCGACGTCGGCGCCCTTCGTGAAGATTCCGCCGCCGAGGCGCGCGAAGATCGAGATCAGCGAGCCGCCGAAGGCGAGGCCGACGAGCGCGTGCAGCGCATGGTCGCCGTCGCCGGTGAGCCGCATCATGATCGCGTAATAGGCCGAGACGCCGAGCAGGCCGAGCCCGACGACGAGCATTCCGGTGATCGCGCCGCCGCGGAATGCGACCTGCAGCGCCGGGTTCAGGCCAATGCTCGCCGCGTGGGCGGTCCGCACGTTCGCGCGCACCGAGACATTCATGCCGATGTACCCGGTCGCGCCGGAGAGGATCGCACCGACTGCAAAGCCGACGGCGGTGTACCAGTCGAGCGCGAAGCCGAGCACGACGAACAGCAGGATGCCGACGATCGAGATCGTCGTGTACTGGCGGTTCAGGTAGGCGCGGGCGCCCTGCTGGATCGCAGCCGCGATCTCCTGCATGCGCGCGTTGCCCGCGGGCTGCGCGAGGACCCACCGCGACATGAACACGCCGTACAGGACGGCGATGACGCTGGCCGCGATCGCGAGCCAGACCGCTTCTTGCATCGACATGGACTCTCTCCCCTGGAAACCCTGAATTATACCGTGAAAGACGCGGCCAGCCGCTTGCGCACGCGCGCGCCCTTGATGGTCGCGTACTGCGGGATGCCGTTCCTGTAGGGCGGGTATGACTCGCCCTCGATGAGCGGCTGGAGGTAGCGCCGCGCCGCGGCCGTGATGCCGAAGCCGTCGGCGGTGATGAACCCGCGCGGCACCATCTTTTCCTTGTTGGCGACCGCCTCGATCGCGACCGAGCCGATGTCCCAGCGGTACGGCTTCGAGGAGCGGCGGCGGATGACCGGCATCACCGCGTTCCTGCCCGCGAGCGCGAGCTCGACCGCGGCGCGGCCGACCGCGTAGGCCTGCTCGACGTCCACCTTCGAGGCGACGTGGCGCGCGGCGCGCTGCAGGTAGTCGGCGAGAGCCCAGTGGTACTTGTAGCCGTGCGCCTGCTTGACCATCTGCGCGAGCGTCGGCGCGACGCCGCCGAGCTGCACGTGGCCGAAGGCGTCGCGCGTCCCCATGTCGGCGAGGAACTTCCCGTCCGCGTCGCGCGCGCCCTCGGAGGCGACGACGACGCAGAAGCCCTTGCTCTCGACCGTCTCCTTGACGCGCGCGAGGAACTTCTCGCGGTCGAAGGCGATCTCGGGAAACAGGATGATGTGGGGCGGCTCCCCGGCTTTGCGCGCGGCGAGGCCACCCGCCGCCGCAATCCAGCCCGCGTGCCGGCCCATGACCTCGAGGATGAAGACGCGCGTCGAGGTCCGCGCCATCGAGGCGACGTCGAGCGATGCCTCGAGCGTCGACACCGCGACGTACTTCGCAACCGAGCCGAATCCCGGGCAGCAGTCGGTGACCGGAAGGTCGTTGTCCACCGTCTTCGGGATGCCGATGCAGGCGACCGGGTAGCCTGCCTGCTCGCCGAGCTGCGAGAGCTTCAGCGCCGTGTCCATCGAGTCGTTGCCGCCGTTGTAGAAGAAGTAGCCGATGTCGTGCGCGCGGAACACCTCGATCAGGCGTTCGTACTTGACGCGATCGCGTTCGAGGTCCTTGAGCTTGTAGCGCGCCGAGCCGAAGGCGCCGGAAGGCGTGTGGCGGAGCGCCCGCACCGTCGCCGCGCTCTCGCGGCCGGTGTCGATGAGGTCCTCGGTGAGCGCGCCCACGATGCCGTCGCGGCCCGCGTAAAGGTGGCCGATGCGGCGACGGTTCTTGCGGCAGGTCTCGATGACCCCGGCGGCCGTCGCGTTGATGACGGCAGTGACGCCGCCCGACTGCGCGTACAGCGCGTTCCGCGGCCCGGGCTCCGTGCTCCTGCGTCCTGCCATTGTCAAATCCGTTTTGCGGGCGCCGAGCGGCCCGTTGGGGGCCGAAGCATAGCCGATCATCGCGGTTTGACGCGACTTGACGCCGCGGGCAGGATGGGCGCGCCACGGCGGGCCTGCGCCCGCGGAGAATCGCGGAAAATGAGGCTCGTTTTGCTGGGCGCTCCCGGATCCGGGAAGGGCACGCAGGCGCAGCGTCTCGAGGCGCGCCGCGGCGTTCCCCAGGTATCCACCGGCGACCTCCTGCGTGAAGCCGTGACTGCCGGCACCGAGCTCGGCCGGGCGGCCAAGTCGGTAATGGACGCGGGCCAGCTCGTGGACGACCGCACGATGCTCGGAATCATCCGCGAGCGGCTTGCGCGGCCCGACGCGGTGCGCGGCTTCATTCTGGACGGATTTCCGCGCACCCTCGTGCAGGCCGAAGGCCTCGCGCGGCTGCTCGACGAGATCGGCCAGCCGCTGGATGCGGTCGTGCTGTTCGAGATCGACCCAGTCGTGCTGGAGCGGCGGCTCGCCGGCCGGCGCACCTGCCGGCGCTGCGGCCGCGTCTTCCACGTCGAGTCAAACCCGCCGCGGCCGGGCGAGCGCTGCACGAACGGCAAGCCGCACGATCTTTTCCAGCGGCCGGACGACAACGAGGAAACCGTGCGCCAGCGCCTCGCGGTTTACCGCGAGCGCACGCAGCCACTCATCGACCACTTCGCCAAGCAAGGGCTGCTGCGGCGCATCGATGCCGACGGCAGCCTCGACGACGTCGATGCGCGCCTGGAGAGCGCCATCGGGCAGCACTGAGGCGGGCCGTCTACAGCGCCGCCAGCAGGCGCTCCCCGACGACTTCTCGTCGCCAGCCGCTCATCGCCGGCACGTCGAGCTCGCCGCGCGCGAGCGCCGCAAGTTCGCGGCGCGTCGCCAGCACCTCGGGCTGGATTGCGAGCTCGGCCGCGATCGTCGCGAGCCGCGCCTGCAATGCCTTCTGCAACCGCAGCTGTTCCGGCCCGGGCCTTCCCGGATCGCCGCCATCCCACCCAGCAACGTCACCGCGCGGTGCGGCGATGGCCGCCAGCAACTCTTCCGCCGCGCGCGCGGCGGTGCCCGCCGGCACCGTCGCGATACGCGCGAGCGCCTCGCGCGTCGCCGGCCGCAACAGGGCGAGCTCGACGATCGCGGCGTCGGGCAGGATCCAGCCGCGCGGGAGGTTGCGCGCCATGGCGCGCCGCTCGCGCCATTCGGCGAGGCCGCGGGCCGCGCCGAACGACGCCCCGTCCACGCGCTCGAGGCCCTTCAACCGGCGCCACGCCTCGGCCGGCTCGACGCGATAGCGCGCAATGTCGGCGAGCGCAGCCGACTCCTCGTCGAGCCAGGCGCGCCGGCCGGCTGCGACGAGCCGCGCCTCGAGCGACTCGGCAAGCGCCGGCAGGTGGCGCACGTCGTCGGCCGCATAGGCGAGCTGCTCGGCCGAGAGCGGGCGGCGCGCCCAGTCCGTGCGCGCATGTCCCTTGGCGAGCTCGACGCCGAGCAGCTGCCGCGCGAGCTCGGCGTAGCCGACCTGCGCGGGAAACCCGAGCAGGGCGGCCGCCTGCTGCGTGTCGAAGACCGGGGCGAGCGGGATGCCAGTCACCGGCAGCAGCGCCTCGATGTCCTGTCGCGCCGCGTGCAGGAGCTTCGGCCGCGCGGTGTCCGTGAGCAGCGGCGCGAGCGCGCCGCCGTCCACGATCGCGAGCGCGTCGACGAGCGCGATGTCGCCCGAGGCGGCGGCCTGTATCAGGCACAGCTTCGGGTAGTACGTGCGCTCGCGCACGAACTCGGTGTCGAGCGCGAGGGCGCCGTCGTCGCGCCACGCGCTGACGCGGTCCTGGAGCTCTCGAGGCTCCCGAATTGGAGTTTCGCCGGGACTCATTGCCACCTTATTATGCGGCATGCCCGGATTGGTGAAATCGCTGGCGGACATCGCCTTGCTGCGCGGGGACCCGAGCGTCTTGCCGTCGTCCTGGGCGTCGGTTGCCCTGTTCGTGCTGGCGTACGCCGTCGCCGACGTCGTGGTCGCCAGCACCGGCAGCATACAGCCCATTCTTGCGCGGACCGCCGTCGACCTGGCGCTGACGCTGCCGTTCTTCTGGCTGCTGCTCGCGCTCACGCGCCGGACGCACCGCTTTCCGCAGACGGTCAACGCCGCGCTCGGCGTGTACGTCCTGCTCGCGCCGGTCATCATCCTGCTGCTGCTGCTCAGGAATCCTGCACGGACGAACCAGGCACTCTCGCTCCTCGTCACGGCGAGCTTCACGGTCTTCATGATCTGGTACCTGCTGATCGTGGGCCACATCCTGCGCAGTGCGCTCGACACGGGCCTCGTGACCGGTTTCGCCATCGCAGTCACCTGGCTCGTAGTGACGGTCGCGATCTCCCGGAGCCTGTTCGGCGCCGCCACCTGATGCACCTGCACATCCTCGGCATCTGCGGCACCTTCATGGGCGGCATCGCCGCGCTCGCGCGGGCCGCGGGCCACCGCGTGACCGGCTCGGACGCGAACGTCTATCCACCGATGAGCACCCAGCTCGAGGCCGAGGGCATCACGCTGATCGAGGGCTACGACGCCGCGCAGCTAGACCTGAAACCGGACGTGGTGGTCGTCGGCAACGCCATGAGCCGCGGCAAGCCCGTCGTCGAGCGCCTGCTCGACAGCGGGATGCCGTACGTCTCGGGCCCCGAGTGGCTCGCCGCAAACGTTCTGCGCGGGCGCGACGTCGCCGCCGTCGCGGGGACGCACGGCAAGACGACTACGTCTTCGATGCTCGCCTGGATCCTGCAGGACGCCGGGCGCGATCCCGGCTTCCTGATCGGCGGCATCCCGGCGAACTTCGGCACGTCGGCGCGGGCAGGGCTCGGCGCGCCGTTCGTGATCGAGGCCGACGAGTACGACACCGCCTTCTTCGACAAGCGCGCGAAGTTCGTGCACTACCGGCCGCGGCATCTCCTGCTGACCAACCTGGAGTACGACCACGCGGACATCTACCCGGACCTGGCCTCGATCCAGCGCCAGTTCCACCACCTCGTGCGCACCGTGCCGGCGTCGGGCCGCATCACCTGGAACTCGGCGGACGCCGCGCTCAAGGCGGCGCTCGCGATGGGGTCGTGGACGCCGCTCACGGAGTTCGCGCGCGAGGCCCAGGCCGAGTGGCGCTCGCGCCTCGTGTCGCCCGAAGGCGGCGCGTTCGAGGTGCTGCATCGCGACGCGCCGGTCGGCATCGTGCGCTGGCCGCTGATCGGGCTGCACAACGTGGAGAACGGGCTTGCGGCCGTCGCCTGCGCGGCCGGCATGGGCGTGCTTCCTGCCCAGGCCGCTGCGGCCCTGGCACGCTTTGCGGGCGTGAAGCGCCGCCTCGAGCTGCGCGGCGAGGAGGGCGGCATCCGCGTATACGACGACTTCGCCCACCACCCGACGGCGGTGGCGATCACGATCGACGGCCTGCGCCGCCAGGGCGGCGACGGGCGCATCGTCGCCGTGCTGGAGCCGCGCTCCAACACCATGCGGCTCGGCGTGCACCGCGAGGAGCTGGCCGAGGCGCTCGCGACCGCAGACTGCGTCTGGCTGTTCCAGCCGGCGGGCGTCGATTCGAACCTCGACGGCGTGGCAGCGGCCCTCGGGCCGAAGGCGCGCGTCCTCGGCGAGGTGCCGGCGCTCGCCACGGCGCTCGCCGCCGAACTGCGCGCCGGGGATCGCGTGCTCGTCATGAGCAACGGCGGTTTCGGCGGCCTGCACGAGCGCCTGCTCACGGCACTGCGGGCCCGCACGGCGTGAACGCCGAAGTCCGCGAGCTGCCGCTGTTCCCGCTCAATGCGGTGCTGTTCCCGGGCGGGCCGCTGCCGCTGCGGATCTTCGAGCCGCGCTATCTCGACATGGTGAGCCAGTGCATGCGCGAACAGTCGGGCTTCGCGGTCGTGCTGCTCGGCGAAGGGGAGGAAGTCGCCTCGGCGATGACGTTTGCGGCGACCGGCACCGAGGCGCGGATCGTGGATTTCGACCGGCTCGAGGGCGGGCTGCTCGGGATCAGCTGCATCGGCGTCGAGCGCGTGCGCGTGGTCGAGGCGTGGCGCCAGGCCGACGGCCTCAACCGCGGCCGCGTGCTCGACATTGCGGCGGACCCGGTGGTGCCCGTGCCCCCGGGCCAGGCGTGGCTCACGGAGATGGTGGCCCAGGTCCTGCCCGAGGCCGGCGATGCCTACCAGCATGTGGAGCGGCGCGACGACGCGGCCTGGGTTTCCAACCGGCTGGCGGAGATGCTTCCGCTCGCGCTCGGCGACAAGCAGGCGCTGCTCGAGCTGTCGGACCCGCTCGAGCGGCTCGCGGCGCTGGAGCCCGCGGTGACCCGAAACCGCGGCTAGCGCAGGATTGCCCTGCGCGCGACGACGATCAGGAGCAGGGCCCAGGCCGCGACCAGCCATCCGGTGTAGCCGTCGAAACGGCTCACGAGGAAGGAAAGCGCGGAGGGCTCGACCTCGTGGCCGACCGCGAGCGTCGTCTTGATGACCCACACCCAGCCCATATGCAGCCCGATGCAGGCGGCGATCGCGCCGGTGTGCCGGCGCACCAGCGCGAGCATCAGGCCGACCAGCGTCAAGGTGACGAGAGAATCGACGATGGTGAGCGGGCGCGCCAGGTTCGCGAGCGACCCGCCGAGCAGGTGGAAGCCGCTGTCCCAGCCGACGTCCTCGGCGGGTATTTTCACGCGCGCGAAGAAATGGATCGACGCGTATATGAGCGCCGTGCACCAGGCTGCCGCGGCGAATCCGGACTCGCGCTCGACCGCGCGATACATGAGGCCGCGGAAGAAGGTCTCCTCGATGGTGGCCACGACGAGACCGATCGCGGCGCCTTCCGCGACGGCGCCCGCGAGTAGCGGCCATCCGAACCCCGGTCGCAGCTCGTGGATGCCGAGCATGTGCATCGCGATCGACATCGGCAGCATGGTGGCGACGCCGATCCCGAGCCCCGCCGCAAACTGCCGGAGGAAAGCGGGACGCGCCAAGCCGTAGCCCCAGTCTGCACGCCCGCGGAGCCGTAGCCTCTTCATCACGAGCAGGAAGGCGACCAGCAGGGTGAGTTGCCACAGCCGGCTCACGATTCGATGGAACGGCCAGTCGGGTTCGAGCGCATGGACCGCGTTCCACGCCGGCCAGGCGAGCGCGGCCGCGACGATCAGCGTGCCGAAGATGACGCCGAGGAACGCGAGCGCCGCGCGCATCAGCGCGACCGGGCGATGGCGGCGAAGACGCGGGCGGCGGCCTCGACCGTGGTGTCGATCTCCGCAGCCCCGTGCGCGGCGCTGACGAAACCCGCCTCGAACGGCGAGGGCGCGAAGTAGACGCCGGCCTCGAGCATGCCGTGGAACCAGCGCCGGAACAGCGCGGCATCGCACGCCATCACGCGCCGGTAGTCGGTCACCGGTCCGTCCGCCGTGAAGAAGACGCTGAACATGCCGCAGACGCGGTTGGCCGCGAGCGCGATCCCGGCCTTGCGCGCCGCGCCCGCGAGCCCGTCGACGAGGCGGTCCGTCGCCAGCGCGAGGCGCTCATGGAACCCGGGACGCGAGATGCCCTCGAGCGTCGCAAGCCCCGCGGCCATCGCGACGGGATTGCCGGACAGCGTGCCTGCCTGGTAGACGGGGCCGAGCGGCGCGAGCCGCTCCATGACCTCGCGCCGCCCGCCGAAGGCGCCGACGGGCATGCCGCCGCCGACGATCTTGCCGAGCGTGGTGAGGTCGGGCGTGACTCCATAGAGCGCCTGCGCGCCGCCGAGCGCGACCCGAAAGCCGGTCATCACTTCGTCGAAGATGAGCAGCGCGCCGTGGCGCGTGCAGTGCGTGCGCAGTGCCTCCAGGAATCCCGGCACGGGCGGCACGCAGCCCATGTTGCCTGCCACCGGCTCGACGATCACGCAGGCGATCTCGCGTCCCGCCCCGGCGAAGCAGCGCTCGAGCGCGGCGGCGTCGTTGTAGGGCAGCGTCGTCGTCGCGGCGGCGACCGCGGCCGGCACGCCGGCGGAGTCGGGGACGCCGAGCGTCAACGCACCCGAGCCCGCCTTCACCAGGAGCCCGTCGGCGTGGCCGTGATAGCAGCCCTCGAACTTGACGATGCGGTCGCGGCCGGTGAACCCGCGCGCAACGCGGATCGCGCTCATCGTCGCCTCGGTGCCCGAGCTCACCATGCGCAAGAGCTCGATGGACGGCATGAGCTCCGTGACCCGGCGTGCGAGGTCGGTCTCGATCACCGTCGGCGCGCCGAAGGAAAGCCCGTCGGCGGCGCGCCGCGTGACCGCCGCGATGACGTCCGGGTCCGCGTGCCCGAGAATCATCGGTCCCCAGGAGCCCACGTAGTCGACCAGGCGCCGGCCGTCCTCGGTCTCGATCGAGGCGCCGCGCGCGCGGCGGATGAAGAGGGGCTCACCGCCGACTCCGCGGAACGCGCGCACCGGCGAGTTCACGCCGCCGGCGATGTAGCGGCTCGCTTCCTCGAAGCGGGACACGGGCGCCGTCAACGCCTCGCGACCCGGAAGCCGCGATCGGCGAGGAGCGCGGGCAGCCCGCGCTCGCCGACGAGGTGCATCGCGCCCACCACCACCAGCGAGTCCTCGTCGCCCCCGAGCATCTCGGACACCTGGTCCGCCCAGCGCGCATTGCGGTCGTAGATCAGCGCGTCGGCGAGCTCGGGATAACCTTCGAAGTCGTCCTCGAGGCTGCGTTCGAGGCCGGCCTCGTCGCCGCGGCGCCAGGCGTCGAGCATCGGCTCGATCAGCGACTCGATCTCGCCGGCTTCATCGAGCGCCTGCAGCAGGATCTCGTTTTGCAGCGCGCCCGGCAGGCCGTCGAGGAGGCTAAGCTGGCCGTCGAGCGTTTCGAGGCCGCAGGACTCCTTGCCGGCATCCCGCGCTTCGGCCTGGATGATCTGCTCGACGCCGTGCTGCACGTCGTAGCCGTGCGCCTGCAGCGCCATGACCGACACCGTCAGGCCCGCGAACCAGGGCTCGAACATCGCGAGCGCCTCGAGCGGCACTTCTGCATTCTCGGCAGCCTCGCGCACGCGCTCTGCGTCCGGGCCGAGCAGCTCGAACAGGTCGCGGCCTTGGGGATCGACTGCGCGCGCGAGCGTGACGGTCGCCGTCGACGCCTCGTCCGCTGCGCCGGTGTCGATCTCGAGGCAGACGCGCTCGGCGCCGTCGAGGGCATCCGCCAGCGCGTCCCCGATCGTGAAGCCGCCCTCCGGCAGGAGGTGCACGGAGCCAAAGAGCCACACGGTGCTCTCGCCGCCGGTCACTTCCCAGAGCGCGGGCTCGGCAC
>DATMEC010000025.1:0-3330 GCA_035557125.1 Steroidobacteraceae bacterium | reverse complement strand
GACTGGACGGCGAGTTCCACGAGCTCGCGCTCCGGCAGGCCGGGCGACCGGCCCTGCTTGCGCGAGTAATAGCGGCCGGCCTCGACCAGGGGCTCGAGCGGCGTCAGGCCGACGAGTTCGGAGCCCGTCACGAGGAGGCCGAGCTTGGCGGCTTCCTCGCGCGTGGTCTCGAAGACGTCGTGCAGCGGCGTCGTGCGGTACGACAGGAGATTGACCGATACCTGCGCCTGGCGGTACTGCTCGATGGTCCAGCCGATCGCCTTTACTGCCTTGAGGCGTCCCGGCACGCGAAGCTGCCGGCCTTCGGCATCCGTCACGATCTGGCCTTTTGCGTCACGCTTCAGGCGGCCCGCTTCGCGGATGTTCAAGGCCACTTCGTTCGCCAGCTTCTGCTCGCGCGTATTGACGTTGACGTTGTATGCGATCAGGAACTCGCGCGCGCCGACGACGGTCGCGCCGAGGCGCGCGTTGAATACCGCGGGACCCGCGTCCGGCGCCCAGGCCGGATCGGCAAGCTTCCTGCGCAAGCCCTCGTATTCGCCGGCGCGGATGTCGGCGAGGTTGCGACGCTCGGGCCGCGCCGCGGCGTACTCGTAGAAGTAGACCGGCAACTCGAGTGCCTCCGCCATGCGCCGGCCCAGCGCGCGCGCCGTCTCCACGCACTGGTCCATGGTCACGCCGGAAACGGGGACGATCGGGCAGACGTCGAGCGCGCCCATGCGCGGATGCGCACCCTGGTGCTTCGACATGTCGATGAGCGTGCTGGCGGTGACCGCGCCCTGGAAGGCCGCTTCGGCGATCGCGTCCGGCGCGCCGACGAAGGTGAACACGGTGCGGTTCGTGTCCGCGCCCGGGTCCACATCGAGGAGGCGTACGCCGTTGACGCCGGAGATCGCCCGCGCGATCGCGTCGATCACCGACTTGTCGCGCCCCTCGGAGAAGTTCGGGACGCATTCGACCAGTTGGGACACCGTCATTCCTCCGGCTCAGGGTGCGCCGCCCGCGAGGTAGTCCACGACCACCGACGTCATCAGCTTCATGGCCAGCGGCACCGACTCGTCGGCGGCGTAGAAAGTCGGCGTATGGTGGCCGCCCGACTCCTTTCCGGGCGGCACGACGCCAATCCAGAAATAGAATCCTGGCACGAGGTTCGAGAAGTACGAAAAATCCTCTGCGCCAGTCGTCGGCGGCACCTCGTGGATCATGTCCTTGCCGACGAGCCGCTCGAGTGTCGGTGCCAGCCGCGCCGTGAGCTCGCGGTCGTTGGACGTCAGGGGATGCGTGCGGTCGAACGAAAGCTCGTAGGTCGCGTGCGCAGCCTGCGTGACGCCCGCGAAGATGTCGCGCATGCGCGACTCAATCGTCTCGAGCACTGCGTCGTCGAAGGTGCGGATCGTGCCACCGAGCTCGACCGACTCCGGGATGATGTTGTGGCGCTCGCCGCCGCGGAGGTAGCCGACGGTGACGACGTTGGCGGACAGCGGCGAGAGGACGCGCGAGCGGATCGTCTGCAGCGACATCACGATCTCGGAGGCCGTAACGATCGGGTCGACGCCGATGTGCGGCGACGCGCCGTGCGCCTGGCGGCCCTTTACCGTGGCCTGCCAGCGTGTTGCCGCCGCGTAAGCCGGGCCCGGCGTGTAGGTGACCTTGCCGAGCAACTCGTAGTCGCCGTCCTCGTCCGGCGGGTCGCCGTTGGTGTGGAACGCGACCACGGCATCCGGCTTGAGTGCCGTGAAGATGCCTTCCTCGACCATCATCTTTGCGCCGCCATTCTCGCCCGCGGGCACGCCTTCCTCGGCGGGCTGGAAGATGAACATCACCGTGCCCGGCAGCCGGTCGCGCATCGAAGCGAGAACCGACGCCGTGCCGAGGAGGGCGGCCGTGTGGACGTCGTGGCCGCAGGCGTGCATGACGCCGACGTCCTTGCCGAGGTAAGTGCTGCGCGCCGTGGACTTGAACGGGACGTCCGTCTGCTCCGTGACCGGCAGTCCGTCCATGTCGGCGCGCACGCCGATGGTCGGGCCCGGCAGGCCGCCCTTGAGGATGCCGACGACGCCCGTGTGCGCGACCCCGGTCTTCACCTCGATGCCGAGCTTCTTCAGGTGCTCGGCGACCAGCGCGCCGGTCCGCGTCTCGCGGTTCGAGAGCTCCGCGTTCCGGTGGATGTCCTGCCGGTCGGCGATTGCCGGCGCCGTGTATTTCGCGACAAGAGCGGCGATCTCCGCGTCGCTCGGGCGTTCGGCGGCCGCGGCTCCGGCGGCGAGCAGGCAAGCGATGGCCGCAATGATCGATCGTGCACCGCGCATGGAACTCCCCCTGGCAGGCTTATCGTGCGAACAGCTGTCCCGCGATGTCGCGGAACGCCTTGAACTCGAGCGCATTCCCGCTCGGGTCGGTCATGAACATCGTCGCCTGCTCACCGGACTGGCCGCGGAAGCGGACGTGCGGCTCGATGACGAAGGCGACGCCCGCGGCCTCGAGCCGCGCGGCGAGCGCCTCCCAGTCCGGCATTTCGAGCACCATGCCGAAATGCGGCACGGGCACGTCGTGGCCGTCCACCGGGCTGTGCGCGGCGCCATCCCGCGCCGCGCCGTCCACCGAGTGGCAGACGAGCTGGTGGCCGAAGAAGTCGAAATCCACCCAGTCCGCGGCGCTTCGCCCCTCCTCGCAGCCGAGCAGCTCGCCGTAGAAGGCGCGCGCCGCCGCGAGGTCGTGCACGGGAATCGCGAGGTGAAAGGGCGTGAGCTCCGGCATCAGTCGACGAGCCGCGCGTCCATCGAGATCTCGGCCCTGAGCACCTTGCTCATCGGGCAGCCGGTCTTCGCCTTCTCCGCGCCCTGCTCGAACTTCGCGCGATCCGCCCCGGGCGCGCGCACGCTGACGTCGAGGTGGGAGCGCGTGATCGTGAAGCCCGAGTCGAGCTTCTCGAAGGTGATCGTGGCCTTCGTTTCGATGCGCTCGGACTTGATGCCGGCCTCGGCGAGCTGCGCCGACAGCGCCATCGTGAAGCAGCCCGCGTGGGCGGCGCCGAGCAGCTCCTCGGGGTTCGTGCCGGGCGAGCCCTCGAAGCGCGTGCTGTAGGAGTACGGCGTGTTCGAGAGGACCTTGCTCTCGGTCGTCAGCGTTCCCTTGCCATCCTTGAGGCCGCCTTGCCAGGCGGCCGTTGCCTTGCGTTCCATGCGTGAACTCCTAGTTGACGCGCGCCCTGCGCGTAGTCAGATAGTAATGCCACAGGAGCCGGGCCGCGACCGATCTCCACGGCGCCCAGGCAGCGCTCATCGCGAGCTGGCGCTCGGCGTCCGGCCGCCGGCGCAGTCGCTTGACCTC
>DATMEC010000024.1:0-3405 GCA_035557125.1 Steroidobacteraceae bacterium | reverse complement strand
TGGAAGAAGTACATGGACCCGAAGAACATGCCGTTCGACGGCAAGCGCATGTTCTGGGGCGGCTTCAAGCCGATCGTCGAGCTCTGACGTGCAATACATGCTCCTGTGCTGCATCGACGAGAGCCGCTGGCTCGCGCTGCCCGATGCCGAGCGTGACGCCGTCATGAAGGACTACGGCGCGTGGGTCGCGGACGTCGAGCGCGAGGGCAAGCACCGGGCGACCGAGAAGCTGTCCTGGACCGGGGATGCGAAGACGCTCAGGGTAAAGGGCGGCCGGCGCGTCGTGACTGACGGCCCGTACGCGGAGACCAAGGAGCAGTTCGGCGGCTTCCACATCGTTGAGTGCCGCGACGTGGAGGAAGCGCTCGCGCTCGCGGAGCGGATCCCGACGCTGCGTGTCGGCGGGACCATCGAGGTGCGCCCGGTGGAGCCGCGCGTCTGACCGGAGTCCCGGCCGACGCCGTCCGGGCGCGCGTCGAGGAAGTCTGGCGCGAGGAATCGCGGCGCGTGTTCGCGACGCTGATCCGCCTGCTCGGCGATTTCGACCGGGCCGAGGAGGCGATGCAGGAGGCGTTCGCGGCGGCCATCGAGCAATGGCCGCGTGACGGCGTGCCGGAGAACCCGCGCGCCTGGCTCGTCTCCGCGGCGCGCTTCAAGGGCATCGACGCGATTCGCAAGGCATCGCGCATCGGAGGGTCTTACGACACGGTCGAGGACCTGAAGGCGCAGGAGTCGTCGGATCCTGCGAGCACGGCCGAGGATCCGGTCGAGGACGACCGGCTGCGCCTCGTCTTCACCTGCTGCCATCCCGCGCTCGCGCCGGACGCGCAGGTCGCGTTGACGCTGCGCGAGGTCTGCGGCCTCACGACCGAGGAGATCGCGAGTGCCTACCTCGTGCCGGCGCCGACGCTGGCGCAGCGGATCGTGCGCGCCAAGGCGAAGATCCGCGACGCCGGTATCCCTTACGAGGTGCCTGGCGCGGCGGAACTTCCCGCGCGCCTCGACGCCGTGCTGCGCGTCGTGTACCTGGTCTTCAACGAGGGCTATGCCGCGTCGAGCGGCGATGCGCTCGTGCGCGCGGACCTCTCTGGCGAGGCGATCCGGCTCGGCAGGCTCCTGGTCGAGCTTCTGCCGGAGCCGGAGGCCGCGGGCCTGCTCGCGCTCATGCTGCTGCAGGACTCGCGCCGCGCCGCCCGGACTTCGGCGGCGGGTGACATCGTGCTGCTCGATGAGCAGGACCGCTCGCTGTGGAACTTCGAGGCGATCGCGGAGGGGCTCGCGCTCGTGCGCGGTGCGCTCGCTTCGCGGCGCTTCGGGCCGTACACGCTGCAGGCGGCGATCGCCGCCGTGCATGCCGAGGCAGCGACGCCGGCGGCGACCGACTGGGCGCGCATCGTCGCGACCTACGACCTGCTGCTCCAGGTCGAGCCGTCTCCGGTGATCGAGCTGAACCGGGCCGCCGCGGTCGCCATGCGCGATGGCCCGGCGGCGGGCCTCGTGCTCGTCGACGCGCTCCTGGCCAGCGGCGAGCTCGCCGACTACCAGCCTGCGCATGCCGCCCGCGCCGACCTGTGCCGCAGGCTCGGGCAGAACGCAGCGGCGCGGGAGTCATACCGGCGGGCGCTCGAGCTCACCCAGCAGGGCGCCGCGCGCCGGTTCATCGAGCGCCGGCTCGCCGGGCTTCCACCCGCCTAGGCCGCCCTCGATAGATAGAATGTCCCGATGGCCGCAGCCGTCTCGATCTCGAACCTCACCAAGACTTACGCCACCGGGCACCAAGCCCTGAAAGGCGTGTCGCTCGACATCCGCCCCGGCGAGATCTTCGCGCTGCTCGGCCCGAACGGCGCCGGCAAGACCACGCTGATCAGCATCGTCTGCGGGATCGTGCGCCCGACTTCGGGCACCGTGCTCGTCGAGGGCCACGACAACCAGAAGGACTTCCGGGCTGCGCGCGAGCGGATCGGGCTCGTGCCGCAGGAACTCGCGATAGAAGCCTTCGAGACCGTGCGCGCGGCCGCCGCGTTCAGCCGGGGCCTGTTCGGCCGCGCGCCCGATCCCGAGCACGTCGAGCGCGTGCTGCGCGACCTCTCGCTCTGGGATCGTCGTGACGATACGCTGATGACGCTCTCCGGTGGCATGAAGCGGCGCGTCATGATCGCGAAGGCGCTCGCCCACGAGCCGCGCATCCTGTTCCTCGACGAGCCGACGGCCGGGGTCGACGTGGAGTTGCGCCGTGACATGTGGGGCCTCGTGCGCCGCCTGCGCGACCAGGGCGTCACGATCATCCTGACGACCCACTACATCGACGAGGCCGAGGAGATGGCCGACCGCATCGGCGTCGTCAACCACGGCGAGCTCGTGGTCGTGGACGACAAGAAGGCGCTGATGAAGAAGCTCGGCAAGCGCCAGCTCACGTTGACGCTGCAGGAGCCGCTGGCCGCGATCCCGCCGGGGCTCGCGGAGTGGAACCTGGCGCTCAATGCCGACGGGCACGAGCTGCAGTTCACCTTCGACGCCGCGCTGGAACAGACCGGCGTCGGGCCGCTGCTGCGCCGGCTCGAGCAGCTCGACATCAGCTTCCGCGACCTCAACACGCGCGAGAGCTCGCTGGAGGAGATCTTCGTGAGCCTGGTCGGCCGCAAGGCGGGCGCATGAGCCTGCCTGCCTTCAATCGCCACGGCGTCCTCGCCATCTACCGGTTCGAGATGGCCCGCTTCCTGCGCACGCTCCTGCAGAGCGTGCTGACGCCCGTCATCACGACCTCGCTCTTCGTCATCGTGTTCGGCGCGGCGATCGGCTCGCGCATGGCCGAGGTCGACGGCGTCAGCTACGGGGCCTTCATCGTCCCGGGCCTCATCATGCTGTCGCTGTTCACCGAGAGCATCTCGAACGCGTCGTTCGGCATCCATTTCCCGAAGTTCACCGGGACGATATTCGAGATCCTTTCGGCGCCGGTCGCGGCCTTCGAGATCGTGTTGGGTTACGTCGGCGCGGCGGCGACGAAGTCCGTCGTGCTCGGCCTCATCATCCTCGCGACCGCAGCTTTCTTCGTGCCGTTCACGATCCTGCACCCGGTGTGGATGGCCGCCTTCATGCTGCTGACCGCGGTCACCTTCAGCCTGTTCGGGTTCATCGTCGGCATCTGGGCGAAGAACTGGGAGCAGATGCAGCTCGTGCCGATGCTGATCGTGACGCCGCTGACCTTCCTCGGCGGCGCGTTCTATTCGATCGACATGCTGCCGCCCGGCTGGCGCACGGCCGCGCTGTTCAACCCGGTCGTGTACCTGATCAGCGGCTTTCGCTGGAGCTTCTTCGGCGAGTCGGACGTGGCCGTCGGGCTCAGCCTCGCCATGACGTTTGTCTTCCTGCTCACCTGCGTCGCGGTCATCGCATGGATGTTCCGGA
>DATMEC010000023.1:0-3096 GCA_035557125.1 Steroidobacteraceae bacterium | reverse complement strand
CTCGACCGCGCGCAGGTGCAGCACCCGCGAGCCCTGCCCCGCGAGCTCGAGCATTTCCTCGAAGCTCACGGCCGGCAGCCGGCGCGCCTCGGGCACCATGCGCGGGTCGGTCGTGTACACGCCGTCGACGTCGGTCAGGATTTGGCATTCGTCGGCGCCGAGCGCGACGGCGAGCGCGACGGCGGTCGTGTCCGAGCCGCCGCGGCCGATGGTCGTCAGGTCGCCGTTTGCGGCGCGGCCCTGGAATCCCGCGACGACGGGCACGATGCCGGCCGCGAGATCCTGCTTCAGGTCCTCGCAGGCGACGCGCTCGATGCGCGCGCGGCCGGCGGGCCCGGTCGTGTCGATCGGAAGCTGCAGCGCATTCCAGGAGCGCGCGCGGCAGCCGGACTTGCAGAGCGACATCGCGAGCAGCGCAGTCGAGACCATCTCGCCGGTCGCGAGCAGCGCGTCCATCTCGCGCGGGTCGGGCTGCGCGCCGACTTCGCTCGCGAGCTCGATCAGCCGGTCGGTCGAATCGCCCATCGCCGAGGCCACGACCGCGACCTGGTGGCCAAGCGCGGTTAGCGCGCGCACCTGCGCGGCGACGGCGTGGATACGCGCGACGGAACCGACCGAGGTGCCGCCGTACTTCTGGACGATCAGCATGCGTCGTGGATTGTTTCAGCTTTCGGCGGGAATCGGCAGGGCGGTCGCGGACTTCAGGCGCTCCATGGAAAAGAGCGCCGAAACGTCGGCGAGGCTCGGCAGGCGGTCGATCAGCTCCTTGTATGTGCGGTCGTAGCCCGCCATGTCCTCGACCACCACCTTGAGCAGGTAGTCCACGTCGCCGCCGATGCGGTGGCACTCGAGGATCTCCGGCATGGCGGCGATGACCTCGTTGAGCGTGCGCGCCCAGCCAGCGCTGTGCTCGCGCGTCTTGACGCGCACATAGACGGTGAGGCCGAGCCCGACCATTTCCGGGTTCACAAGGGCGACCCGCCCCTCGATGATGCCCGCCTGCTCCATTTGCCGGATCCGCCGCCAGCAGGGGTTCACTGAGAGGCCGACCTGCTCGGCGATCTGCTGGATCGGCACCGAGGCGTCCTCCTGAAGGAGAGCCAGGATCTGGCGGTCGATCTTGTCGAGCTTGTTCATGAGCCCATTTTAGTAAATTTTCCCAATTACCGCATTATTATTCATACAGAATGGGAGATATTTCGTTCTTATTGGGACTATCATCGACCCCATGAGCGCCTTCAACCGCCTGTTCACCGACCATCCGGCGACCGTCAACGAGACCTACGGACAGCACCTCGTGGCTGCCGCGGGCTTCGGATTTCGCATGATCTGGGGCGGCATCGTCTGCCTCGTGCACGCGCTCATCCCGGGTGCGTTCTGCACCAAGGGCAGCGACATGATTTGCGAGTTGCACGAGCGGATGGTCACGAACCGCCGGCGCCAGGCCGAGGCGCGCGCGGTCACGCTGGAGACCCGCAAGGCGGCCTAAATCAGCCCCGGCGCACCTTTACCTGAAGCTCCTTGCGCCGGTAGTCGATGATCAGCGTGTCGACGAGCCCGAGTACATCCATGCCGATCAGCATGGCCGGCTCGTCCGTCATCTTCCAATGCTCGAAAATCTCGAAGTCCGCGAACGTCATCGCGGGATTGCGCACCATGACCTCGCCGAGCGCGAGCGACGGCGTCGCAATGCGGCTGCCTGACTGCACGTCGAGCGTCGCTCCGGTCACCTCGTCCGGCATCGCTGCCAGCTGCTGGCGCCGGCGATGCTCGGCCAGGGCGACCCGCAAGGCCTCGTTGCCGAGCGTCGCCTGCCCGCCCGTGTCGATCACGGCCTTCACCGCCACGCCACCGAGGAAGGCGTCCACGACCAGCAGTCGCCCGCGCAGGAAGCGGACCGGGATCGTCGCGTAGCCGCTCGCGGCGCGCTCTTTTTTGGAGCGCCTGATCGTAATGCTGTCCTTCCGGAAGTCGATGCGGATGCGCTTGCCCGCGAGGCCGTCCATGCCGAGTACGCCCTCGGCGCCCCCAAGCGCATCCGGCACGATCGGCAGGCGCTTCGGCTCCACCAGCAGGTCGCCGAACTCAAGCGTCTCCACCGGCACGTGCGGCACCTGCACGGAACCGGTCGCGCCGCGCAGCAAGACCGTGCGGGACGGGTCGTATTCGATGCCGAGCTGCTCGACGACCCGCGCCGTGAGCGCGGAGCGGCTCGCGCCCGTGTCGAGCACGAGTCGGAACGGCCCTGCGCCGTTGACAAGGACCGGCGCCCAGATGCGGCCGATCCTGTCACGGCGCGTCGGGGCGACGAAGCGCGGTTCGTCGGCCGTGACGGCGATGTCGTCCATGACGTGCGTGTCGGTCGAAGTGGCGCGCGTCGGCGTCACGATCGGCGGCGCCAGGTCGGACTGGGTCAGAAGCAGCAGGAACGGCAGCGCCAGGACTCCCATCGTGCTAACGCCGCGGCAACCGCACCTGGAGCTCCCGCCTGCGGTAATCGATGATCAGCGTGTCGAGCAGGCCGAGCACGTCCATGCCGATCAGCATCGCGGGCTCCTCCGTGAGCTTCCAGTACTTGAAGATCTCGAAGTCGGCGAAGGTCATCGCGGGACTCCTCACCAGGAGACTTCCGAGGATGAGCGCGGGCGTTTCCAGGCGGGTGCCGACCTGCATGTCGAGCGTCGATCCCCACACCTGGTCGAGCTTGCCTTCCTGGACGCCCTTCCGGCGGCGCTCGGCAAGCGCGAGGCGCAGCGCCACGTTCCCCAGCGTCACCTGGCCGCCGGTGTCGATCACCGCCTTCACCGGCACGCCGCCCATGACGGCATCTGCCACCAGCAGCCCGTGCAGAAGGTTCACCGGAATCGTGGTGAATCCCGAGCCAGCGCGCTTGTTCCTCGAGCGCGTGATCGTGATGCGGTCGCGACGGAAGTCGATCTGGATGCGCTTGTCCGCGAGCCCGTCCATGCCCAGCACCCCGTCGGCGCCGCCGAGCGCATCGGGGATGACGGCCAGCCGCCTCGGCTCCATCAGGAAGTCGCCGAATTCCACGGTCTCGACCGGCACCATGGGCACGGAAACGGAACCGGTCGCGCC
>DATMEC010000022.1:0-2066 GCA_035557125.1 Steroidobacteraceae bacterium | reverse complement strand
GGCTGCTTCTGGTCGAGGTTCACGGCGCAAAGCTCGAAGCGGACCGGTGCCGCGCGCTGCAGCGAGAGCAGCATGTCGAGCAGCGTGTACGAATCCTTGCCGCCGGAGAGGCAGACCATTACGCGATCGCCCTCGCCGATCATGCCGAAGTCGGCGATGGCCTTGCCGGCGAGGCCGCGGATACGGGCCGCGAGGCGCTTGAAGTTCGCGGAAGTCTCGCTGTGCGCGGGAATCATGCCGCTATTCTAGGAGTCGGCGAGATACTTGCGCTCCAGGTAACGCAGGAACGGCGTTGCCGACAGCGGGCGCCCGGTCGCATGCTGAACGAGCTGCGGCACGCCCATGCTCGCGCCCATCGAGTGCACGCGCTCGCGCAGCCACCCCATCAGGCCGCCGAACTGCCCCGCCGCGATTTCCGCCTCGATGCCCGGGTGCTGTTCGCGGATCGCCTCCCAGAGCTGGCCCGCAATCACGGCGCCGACGCCGTACGACGGGAAGTGCCCGAAGGACCCGATGGCCCAGTGTATGTCCTGCAGGCAGCCCTCGACGTCGTTCGCCGGGACAAGGCCGAGCCGGTCGGTCGACAGCGAATTCCAGGCCTCGCGCAGGTCCTTGACCGCGAGGGCGCCCGTGAGCAGGCGCCGTTCGAGCTCGTAGCGCATCCAGATGTGCGTCTGGTAGGTGAGCTCGTCGGCATCCTTGCGGCTGCTGCCGCGCGCGACCCGGTTCAGGTGGCGGAAGACGTTGTCCTCGCTCCATTCGGGGCCGGCGGCGCCGTAGTGCTTCTCCAGCAGCGGCCGGAGGAAACTGACGAACGCGCGGCTGCGGCCGACCGTCATTTCGAGCAGCAGCGACTGGCTTTCCTCGATCGCCATGCCGCGGTCCTGGCCGACCGGCTGGTCGACCCATTCCGACGGCAGGCCGAGGTCGTAAAGCGCCTGGCCCGTTTCGTGAAGCGCGCCGAGCAATCCCTGGAACGGGTCCTTCTGCACGAAACGCGTGGTGACGCGGATGTCTCCCGGGACGCCCTCGGTGAAGGCGTGGTCGCTCTCGTCGAAACGGCCGCGATCGAACGGGAAGCCGAGCGCCTTCATGACGTCGGTGCAAAGCCCGCGCTGTCGGCTCGCCGAGAACCGGCCCTCGATCGGCAGCGCCGGTGCTGCGGCCTGCAACTCGATCGCCTCGGTCACGAGCGCCGGCAGCCGCTGGCCCAGCGGCGTGAAGATCGCCTCTATGTCGCGCGACAGCAGGCCCGGCGTGAACTCGTCCGCGAGCGCATCCCAGGGATCCAGCGAGAAACGCTGGCCGAGGAGGTCAGCCTTGCTGCGCACCAGCTTGACCGTCTCCTCGAGCTGCGGGACGAGCACGTTGAAGTCGTTCGCCTCGCGCGCCTCACGCCAGCGTGCCTCGGCGCGCGCGGATGCCTTGGCCATCCGGGCGATCAGCGACTGCGGCGTCGCGATTGCGTGGTCGTGCAGGCGCCGCATCTCGTGCAGGTTGGCCGCCTGCCAGCCGGCAAGCGACTGTGCGTTCGCGTCAGCGCGGTCCAGGAGCCGCGAGATCCGGGGCGACACGAGCAGCGTGTGGGACTCGATCTCGAGGGCCGCCAGCTGGTCGCCGCGCACGTCGGCACTCGCCCTCGGCATGGTGACGGCGGCATCCCAGCGCAGGATCGCGAGCACGCCGCGGAAGGCATGCAGCCGCCTGAACTCCTGCTCGAGCTGCTGATACGGGGTCGCCGTCGCCAAGGCTGCTCCATAACCGATGGGTGGAAGGCCCGGGCGGGGATGCGCGGGGCCCTCAAAGCGCAGCCGATTCTACCAGCCGGGGCCTTGCGCCCAGCCGGTAAATCAATAATTTTTTATTATTATCAAGTACTTATTAGCACAGCGCACCCTTGACACCCGGCCAGGCGGCAAGCCCGTTCAGGCGCGACCAGTCACCTCGGGCGTCTGCCGCTCGAGGGACTCGAGATGCTTCGACAAGGCCTCCGGGGAGCGCGTGTACGGTGCAAGGAGCGCATAGAACGACGGCACCACGAACAGCGAGAGCACGGTCGAGAACGC
>DATMEC010000021.1:0-3035 GCA_035557125.1 Steroidobacteraceae bacterium | reverse complement strand
ATCGAGCCCTGGCCGGGCGTCTTCGACAATCCCATGCTCACGATGCGCGAGCGCACGAACTACCGCACGCGCGAAGACATGCTGAAGCTCGGGCGTCGTCTCAAGCCGAACTCGCCGACCGCCGTCGTCGACCACGGGGCGAACCCCGGCCTCGTTTCGCATTTCGTGAAGCAGGCCCTGCTCGACCTCTCGCACGGCCTCGGGAAGCCGGCCGACGTGCCACTCGACCAGGCCGGCTGGGCGACCCTCGCGCAGGCGCTCGGCGTGACGTTGATCCAGGTTTCGGAGCGCGACACGCAGGCGACCGACCGGCCAAAGCGTCCGAACGAGTTCGTCAACACCTGGTCGATCGACGGCTTTGTGGACGAGTTGATGCAGCCCACGGAGCTCTCCATAGGCACGAGCGAGCCGAAGAAGCCGACCGGGTCGCACTGGCACCGGCCGCGCTGCGGATCGGTGTACCTCCACCGTCCCGGCGGCGCCACCTACGCGCGCAGCTGGCTGCCTTCCTCGGGCGGCTTCCAGGGCCTCCTGATGACGCACGACGAGGTGTTCTCGATCGCGGACTACCTGTCAATTCGACAAGGGGCGAAGTTCGAGTACCGGCCGACCGTGATGTTCGTCTATCACCCGTGCGACGACGCCATGCTCTCGACACTCGAGCTCGAGGGGCGTGGCTGGACCCCGCAGCCGACGCGACGGATCATCCGCGCCGAGATCGTGACCGGCATGGACGAGCTCGGCGTGCTGGTCGCCGGCCACACGAAGAATGCCTACTGGTTCGGCTCGCAGCTTTCGATCGCAGAGGCCCGACGCCACGTGCCGTACACGAATGCGACCTGCCTGCAGGTCGCGGCTGGTGCCCTCGGCGCGACGATCTGGGCCATTCGAAACCCGCGCGAGGGACTGCGCGAGGCCGACCAGCTCGACTTTCGCGCGGTGCTTGAGATCGCGCGGCCATACCTCGGCTCGCTCGTCGGCGCCTACACCGACTGGACTCCGCTGCAGGGCCGCGGCGAGCTGTTCAGCGAGGACCTCATCCCCGATTCGCCCTGGCAGCTGCAGAACGTCTGCGCGCGCCAGTGGCGCTCTTGAACCGAGGAGAACCATGAAAGCGCACTGCCTGCTCGCCGCCCTCTGCCTCGCGACGACCACCGCCCCAGCGGAGGATGCCGGCCGCCGGCCGATTACCCACGAGGATGTCTGGCTGATGAAGCGGGTCGGCGCGCCCGCGCTGTCCCCGGACGGACGCCTCGTCGTCATGCAGGTCACGGAGCCGGCATACGACGAAAAGGAAAAGTCGAGCGACCTGTGGCTGGTGCCGGCGGACGGTAGCGCTCCGCCCAGGCAGATCACCTTTTCCGCGGGCCCGGAAACCGGCGTCGCCTGGAGCCCCGACTCGCGGCGTGTCGCCTTCTCCGCGAAGCGCGAGGGCCATGACGAACCGCAGATCCTCGTGCTCGACATCGCGGGCGGCGGCGAAGCGGAACGCGTCACGGACGTGTCGACCGGCGCCTCGCGGCCGCTCTGGCGCCCGGACGGCGCGGCCCTCCTGTTCACGAGCATGACCTACCCAGGCGCCGTCAGCGACGCCGACAACAAGGCCAGGATCGACGCGATGAAGGCGCGCAAGTACAACGCGCGCGCCTACGACAGCTTCCCGATCCGGCACTGGGACCGCTGGCTCGACGAGCGCCGCCCGACGCTGATGCTGCAGGAACTGGACGGCGAGTCGCTGGCCCGCGACTTGCTCGCTGGCAGCGAGCTGCGCAACGTCCCTGGATTCGGCGGCGACCTCGACAACGACGGCGAGCAGCTCGAGGCGGCGTGGTCGCCGGACGGCAGCACCATCGTCTTCACGGCGACGACGGCGCGCGACCAGGCGGCCCGCGCGGACGTGCAGCAGTCGATCTACGTCATGCCGGCCGGCGGCGGCGAGCCGCAGCGGCTGACCGGCGACGAGGCGAGCTATTCGCAGCCGAAGTTCGCGCCCGACGGATCGGCGCTCTACGCGCGCTCGAATCCGCACACGAAGTTCGTGTACAACCTCGAGCGGCTGGTGCGCTTCGACTGGGCAGACCCCTCGCCGCGCCCGGTGTCACCGGGCTTCGACCGTTCCGTCGGGTCGTTCCAGATGAGCATCGACGGCGAAACCGTGTACCTCGTCGCCGAAGACGAAGGCCATGACCGCATCTTCGCCGTGCCGGCGACGGGCGGCGTGCCGCGCGAGCTTGGCCGGCTCGAAGCGGGCAGCTACGCGGGTCTGCAGGTCGGGGGCGCGGAAGGCACGCCGGTGGTCGTCGCGAACTGGGGCAGCGCCGTGAGCCCGCCGGAGGCCGCGCGCATCGACGCCACCAGCGGCGAGCGCCGGGCGCTCTCGACGTTCAACGCGGAGCGCGTCGCTGCGATCGACTGGCAGCCGATCCGGGAATTCTGGATCGAGGGTGGGCAGGGCCGGCGCATCCACAATATGGTCGCGCTGCCGCCCGGATTCGATCCGGCGAAGAAGTATCCGCTCTTCGTGCTGATCCACGGTGGCCCGCACGTCATGTACAAGGACGAGTTCTTCATCCGCTGGAACTATCACCTGCTCGCCGCGCCGGGCTATGTCGTGCTCATGACGAACTACACGGGATCGACCGGATTCGGCGAGGCGTTCGCGCAGGCGATCCAGGGTGACCCGCTGAAGGGCCCGGCCGGCGACATCAACCGGGCAGCCGACGAGGCGATCAAGCGCTTTCCCTACATCGACGCGACGCGGCAGGCCGCGGGTGGCGCAAGCTACGGCGGCCATCTCACGAACTGGCTCGCGGTGTCGACCGACCGCTACCTCGCGCTCGTGAGCCATGCGGGGCTCTACGACCTCAAGACGCAGTGGACGACGAGTGACATCGCGTACTCACGCGAGCGGAACCTCGGCAGCCCGCCCTGGGACGGCAAGGGAGTGTGGAAGGAGCAAAGCCCGTTCTGGCATTCGAAGCAGCTGAAGTCCCCGATCCTCGTGACCTTCGGCGAGCGGGATTACCGCGTTCCCT
>DATMEC010000020.1:0-5411 GCA_035557125.1 Steroidobacteraceae bacterium | reverse complement strand
GCCCAGCCCTCCGAATAGGCGTTGAAGGCAAGGAGCGAGCGCACCAGCGGCAGCTTGAACGCGTACTCGCCCTGCCAGACATGCCCGGGGAGCGATTCGTGGTACGTGAGGGTCGGCAGGCTGAAGGTGCGCCACAGGTCGGTCGTGCGCAGGTTGATCCAGAACTTTCCCGGCACCTTGCCGTCGATGCTGCCTGGGCCGCCATAGGCGCCGGGCGCGCCGGGCTCGACCTCCGGGGCCATGCGCTTGATCTCGAAGTTGCCCGGCACCAGCGTCGCGAAGGCGCGCGGCAGTCGGGTGCGGATGTCGGCGACTCGGTTCTCGAGGAGCGCCATGATCTGGGCGCGGCCGGCGTCGTCGTCGGGGAACTGGTAGCGCCGGTCCTTGCCGAGTGCCGTCATGCGCTCGCCGACCGTGCCCCGCGTCAGGCCCTGCGCCTTCAGGATCGTGTCCATCTCGGCCTGCAGCGCGGCGAGCTCCTCCTGGCCGCGAGCGTGGATCTCGTCGGGCGTCATGCGCGTCGTGGTCGCGGCGCGCAGCGCCCAGGCGTAGTAGGCATCGCCCTGCGGCAGCTTCCAGACACCCGCATCCGCTGTGGCGCGCTTGCGGTGCTCCACGAGCTCCGCGAGCTGGCGATCGAGGGCCGGCTGGACCTGGTCCGCCGCGAGCTTCGCGGCCTTTGGGGCAAGATCTCCATCCAGGTCATTTGTCTTTTTCGCAAAGGAGGCGACGAACGGCCACTCGGCCGTGCTGCCGCCGCGCGCGATCCGAAGCTGTCCGATCGTCTTGTCGAGTATGAAATCGGGCGCGATCACGCCCTGCCTCGCCGCAGCCTTCAGCCGCTCGGTCTCGCCGTCGAGTTGCCCGGCATAGGCCGAGATCCGCGCGAGGTAGGCCTCGGCGTCCTCGGCGGTCGTGACGGTGTGCTGCTCCTCGAGGAAGCTCGGAATCTCGAGGAAGGCGCCAGTGTTCTGCGCGACGACATACGGAGCATTGCGCCAGGACCAGTTCGAGTTCAGGAGCGCGACTTCCCCAAAGGGAAACGCGAAGCCTTCGATGGCCGTCTCGTGCGCCGTGCGTACGACGTCGAGGTCGATGCGGGCAGCGTCTTCGAGCGTGCTTGCATCAACGTTCTTGAGGCCCGCCAGGCGCTCGGCGACGCGCTTCGCGATCGCCTCCTGCCCAGCCGCCGAGCGGTCGGTCAGGCGCGCCTTGAGTCCCGCGCGTGCGCCGTTGTCGATGCCGAGGCTGGTGGCATTCTCCGGATAGTCCGCGAGCATCTCGTCGGCAATGCCGGCGAGCGGATCTTCGATGGCGGGCGCGGTCTCGCGCTTCGCGCAGGCGGCGAGACTCGACAGGGCCGCAATCGCGGCGCCGGTTCCGGCGATGAATTCACGGCGATTGCTGGTCATTTATGGTCCTTCGATGAACGGCAGAGTGGGCGCGTCGTCGAAGCCCGCCCCGAACTCGAGATAGTCATCCGGGCTCGCGTCGCATTGCCCGACGCTGTGGGGATCGAGCGATCGCAGATCCGACTCCCAGCACTCGCCGATGATGGAACAGTAGCAAGCTTCGAAGCCAAGATCCTGGCGCGCCGCAACGAAGCGCTCCCAGACCTGCGGCCGGTCGGCCAACCGCTCCAACCGGAGCAACTGCACGGTCTGGTTCGCCCGGATGACGCCCTTTGGCTGACCCCCGCCCACGAATCCAATGTCGCTTGCCTCGCTGGGCTTGAAACTTCGGGGGACGCCACAGCAGGCCTGCAGGAGCTCGACCCACCCGCGCACCGGTTTGCCGTCATAGCGCACGACCAGCTTCTCCAGCTTGGCGGGTCCGACTCCAGAGTTGAGAAGGACCAACGAAAACCTCTGCCGGCCGCCGTCGTGATCGTATGACGTCGTCCAGGTGAGAAAGGGCCAGGAGTTCGCCGCCACAAGCTTCTGCTGCACCCGGCCGTGGTGGATGGCGATCACAAGCGACGTGAGCGAGATCAGGATCGCCGAGACCGCGATCGACAGGTCGAGGAGACGGTGGCCGGTGCGCTTCGGCTCGGCATGAACGCCTTCGGCGCCGGTACTGACCGGAGGCGACTCGGCAGGCGGTCTTATTTCTCGATCGGACACGGCATCCCCGGCACGATGACCCGTAAGGTCTCCCCGATGGTCGGCCGTGCGTGACTCGCGGTCAAGATGTGCCTATCAGCCGTGCGACGATGCGCGTAGGGACATATCCCGCGCTTTTCGCAGCGCCCGCCGACGGCAAACGCCGCGGGCGAGGGTCAGGCTCGCAGCATGCCCGACGACCCGAGCCCGCCGAACACGCCGCCGACAAAGGCGGAAATAGACGCCTGCCGCCGCTGCGAACTCGGCGAGAAAGCGACGCAAGGCGTCGTCGGCGAGGGACCGGCGGACACGCGATTGATGCTGGTCGGCGAGCAGCCCGGCCACGAGGAAGACGTGCGCGGCCGCCCGTTCGTCGGTCCGGCCGGCCAGCTGCTCCGGGCCCTGCTGGCCGAGGCGGGCATTCCGGAATCGCGCGTCTACATCACGAATGCCGTCAAGCACTTCCGCTTCGAGTTGCGCGGCAAGCGGCGGCTGCATAAGACTCCGCTGCAGCGGCACATTGCAGCATGCAACGACTGGCTCGAGCGCGAGATCGCAAGCCGGCAACCGAAGGTGATCGTCACGCTCGGCGCCACGGCGCTTCGCGCGGTGCTTGGTCGCGCCATTTCGATCGGCACCGCGCGGGAACGCGAGCTCGCGCGGGGCGACGGAACCCCCGTCATTGCGACTTATCACCCCTCGGCGCTGCTGAGGGCGCCGGATCCCGAAGTGGCGGCGCGACTCAGGGCCGCGCTGGTCGGGGATCTCAAGCGGGCAGCCGAGATTCGGTGACGAAATGGCAGGCTCCTGGTGTCGCACCATCTGCTGGACTTCCATTTGGAGCAAGGACCCAGAGACCGTAGGCCTGGAGCATTTGCTCCTGGCAGAGGGCAAGGCAGACAGTGTCGTACTCGGATTCGACGAGAAGCACGGCCCGTTCAGACTCTCCTATCGCCTCACCTGGGACGCATCGTGGCGGCTCAGCAATGTCGAACTCGCCGTCGCGACGGGGCAATTCACCCGATCGCTCAATTTGAGAACGGACGGGCGAGGTCACTGGCGTTACGGCGATGGCCGGGTCATCGATGATCTGGACGGTTGCGTGGAAGTCGATATCTGGCCAACTCCTTTTACGAACAGCTTCCCGATTCGCCGCGAGACGATCGCGGTCGGCGAGAGGCGGAATTTTCTAATGGCATGGATTTTCGCCCCGGGCTTGACGATGCACGCGCAACCGCAGGCCTATACGCGCCTGGCCGACCGACTCTTTCTTTTCGAGATTCTCGATGGCAGTGGCTTCAGGGCGGAGCTTCCCGTAGACGAAGACGGCATCGTCATGGACTACCCGAAACTGTTTCGGCGCGTCTCAGACAATGAATGCGCCCCGGACCTCCGTCGCAAGGCTCTCCGATGACCGCGTATGAGTCTGCGACTCTCTGGCTCGCCCTACTTCAGGTACTGATTTCGGGCCTCGGTTTCGTGGTGGTTGCATGGACACTTCGTATGCTCGTCCGGCAGATCGACGGCCAGACGAGTGCCGGAGTCGCCGCACGCCAACTGGAGTTCGACAAGGTCATCCTCGCGCACCCCCGCCTCTACAAATACTTTTATCAAGGCCAGGACATCGCCTCGGATGATCCCGAATACACCCGCGTCATGGCCGCGGCTCAGTTGCTTGCCAACTACTTCGACGGCTACTTCCAGCAGGAGGGGATGTATCGGCAGATGTGGCCGGACAGCAAGTGGAAGAGCTACATCCAGGATCACGTTGCAAAGAGCCCCGCGTTGCGTCGTTACGTTGCCGCGAACCCTGACTGGTTCGCTCGCGAGTTTGTCGAGCTGTGCAAGTCAACGGAGAGATCTGCGTGCGGAAACAACGCGTCTTCCTCGGCATCGTAGCGGTAATCGTTTTGGCTCTGGTGGCTGCGCCAATCGTGCTCGCCCCAGGAGGGAGCGTTGCGCCGTTCCCTGCAGCAGCCGACATCGATAGCGCCGAGCAGGTGCGGACGATCGAGGCGTTGCGGAAAAGCGAACGCGCGAGGCCGGTCATCGCCATCCTCACGCTCAACGAGGCGACGGAGGTTACGGATTTCCTGGTGCCCTATGGCGTCCTGCAGCGGGCGAACATTGCCGATGTCACTGTGGTTGCCGAGCGGGCGTCGCCAGTGCCTCTCCACCCCTTCAGCCGTTTTGGACGCGGTCCGGAACTTCTCAGCATCGAGCCCCAGTTGACCACCCGCGCATTCGATGCGCTCTATCCGGATGGTGCAGACTACGTCGTCGTTCCCGCCATGGAGCCGCGCGATAATCCGTTCGTCCTGGACTGGATCGCAGCGCAATCCCGGAAGGGCGCCAGTATCGTCTCCGTGTGCGCCGGCGCCCTGACGCTAGGGGCCGCCGGACTGCTCGACGGTCGCCGAGCTACGACGCATTGGGCCTACGTCGCCGACCTTCAAAGGACACATCCCGGCATGCAATGGGCTCGGGACCGGCGGTATGTTTCGGACAATGGCATCACCACATCGACCGGCATAACCGCATCGATGCCAACGATGATTGCCCTCATAGAAGCGATCGCCGGACGGCCGAAAGCGGAACAGATTGCTCGAGATCTCGGCATGGCCAATTGGGACGCGCGCCACCGTTCGTCCGCTTTCCAGCTTACTTGGGAGCATCAGAAGACTTTTCTGCGCAACTGGCTGTCCTTCTGGCGCCACGAGAGCCTCGGGGTCCCCGTCAACGAGGGTGTGGATGAAATCGCACTTGGGCTTACCGTCGATGCCTGGTCGCGTACAGCCTTGAGCAAGGTCGTCACCGTCGGGAGCAGTAGCAAGCCCGTGCGCAGCAGGCATGGCCTCATGATCCATCCGCATGCGTCGGGCGACGCTGCAATCTTCGATCACATGCTGTCGCCACCGTCTTCGGATGCGCCGGCACGGGCGATCGACACGGAACTGGCGCAGATCGCCGCGCGTTTCGATCGCCCCACTGCCGACATCGTGGCCCTGGTGATCGAGTACCCCTGGATTGCGGAAGCTACACGATGACTCAGGAATCCGGGGTTTTCAGTACTCGAGTGTCGCCATGAACTGACCGCGTCCTTCCGGGGTCATGTCGAGCAGCCCCCAGAGTGCGCTCGTGGCGTCGCCGGATCGATGGTCCAGGCCGTCATCGATCCACGCCCATGACAGCTCGCTGCCCCAGAAATGACGGACGGCGCCGTCCGCGAGACGAAAGACGTTGAACATGGTGTCGTCCCAGTGTTCGTCCTCCGGGCCGTCCGGCCAGCGCGCCTTGTGAATCGCCTTC
>DATMEC010000019.1:0-6845 GCA_035557125.1 Steroidobacteraceae bacterium | reverse complement strand
CCGCCCCTGAAAGCACCAAACAATACGGCACGATTGTGATATTTTCCAACGCGCCGCCGCCCGGCCGGCAAGACCTAGGGGATGACCTGGATGCCAGTCACGATCGGCGTGCTGAAAGAGACCGTGCCAGGCGAGAACCGCGTCGCAATCGTGCCGGAGGTCGCCGCCCGCCTCGCGGGGGCCGGCGCCAGCATCCTGATCGAGCGCGGCGCAGGCGCCGCGGCCCGTTTTCCCGACTCCCAGTACAAGGACGTCGCGTTTGCCGACGGCGCGGACGCGGTGCTCGCAGCGGCCGACCTGCTCTTCACCGTGCAACCGCCGGACGCCGGACTCGTTGCGAAGCTCAAGCAGGGCGCTGCCGTCGCCGGCTTCCTCGCGCCGCACAACCAGCCCGCGCTCGTGCGCGCGCTGAAGGAGCGCAGGATCACGAGCTTCGCCATGGAGCTCGTGCCGCGCATCTCGCGCGCGCAGTCCATGGACGCGCTGTCGTCGCAGGCCGCCGTCGCCGGCTACAAGGCCGTGCTGATCGGCTCGGCGGCGCTCGACAGGTTCTTCCCGATGCTGACGACCGCCGCGGGCACCATCCGCCCGGCAACCGTGCTCGTCATCGGCGCGGGCGTCGCGGGCTTGCAGGCGATCGCGACCGCGAGGCGCCTCGGCGCCGTGGTCGAGGCCTACGACGTGCGCGGCGCGACGCGCGAGCAGGTGCGCTCGCTCGGCGCGAAGTTCGTCGAGACGGGCGTGACCGCCGAAGGTGCGGGCGGATATGCGCGGGAGCTGACCGCGGAGGAGAAGGCCAAGCAGCAGGAGGTGCTCGACGGGCGCATCGCCGCGGCCGACTGCGTGATCACGACCGCCGGCGTGCCGGGCCGCCCGGCGCCGCGCATCATCACGCGCGCCGCGGTCGAGCGGATGAAACCGGGCGCCGTGATCGTCGACCTGCTCGCCGAGGGCGGCGGCAACTGCGAGCTGACGCGCGCCGGGGAGACCGTGGAACACCAGGGCGTGCGCGTCATCGGGCCGGTCAACCTGCCGGCATCGGTCGCCTACCACGCGAGCGAGATGTACGCGAAGAACCTGCTCAATTTCATCAAGCCCGCGCTCAAGGATGGGGCCCTCGCGATCGACTGGGACGACGAGGTATTCGCGGCCGCCTGCGTCACGCACGAGGGCGAGATCCGCCACGAACCGACCCGCAAACTCGTGGAGAGCGCATAAATGGAAGGCGTGATCGCAATCTACATCGTGATGCTGGCGGCGTTCACCGGCTACGAGATCATCGCGAAGGTGCCGGTGATCCTGCACACGCCCCTGATGTCGGGCAGCAATTTCGTGCACGGCATCGTGCTGGTCGGCGCGATGGTCGCGCTTGGCCGCGCCGACACCGTGCTCGAGCAGGTCATCGGCTTCATCGGCGTCGTGCTCGGCGCCGGCAACGCGGTCGGCGGCTACGTCGTCACCGAGCGCATGCTGCAGATGTTCAAGGCGAGCGGCCAGAAGAAGAAGGAGTCCGCCTGATGCCGGGCTTGCTGCCGGAAAACGTCGCGACGCTCGCGATCGACTTCTCGTACCTGCTCGTTGCCTTCCTGTTCATCATGGGCCTGAAGGCCATGAGCTCGCCGGTCACGGCGCGCCGCGGCATCGTCGTCGCAGGCTTCGGCATGCTGATCGGCACGCTGATGAGTTTCCTCTACCCGGGGATGGGCAACTTCCCGCTCATGCTCGCGGCGATCGCGATCGGCGGCGGCCTCGCATGGTGGTCGGGACGCATCGTCGCCATGACCGACATGCCGCAGATGATCGCGCTGTACAACGGCATGGGCGGCGGCGCGGCGGCCGCGATTGCGGCCGTGGAGCTGCTGCGCATGGCGTCCGCCGACCCGGCGGCGGCGGCGACGCACGGCCCGGTCGTGACGGCGCTCGCCGCGGCCGGCGCCTTCATCGGCGCGGTCAGCTTCTCCGGCTCGCTCATCGCCTTCGGCAAGCTCCAGGGCCTGATCAAGCGCAGCTTCCGCTTCAAGGGCCAGCAGTTCGTAAACCTCGTGATCGTCGCGGCGACGCTCGCGCTCGGCGCGTCGATCGTGATCGCCGGGCATCCGGCGATGCAGACCGTCGTCCTGTTCTTCGCCCTCGCGCTCCTGCTCGGCATCACCATGACGCTGCCGATCGGCGGCGCCGACATGCCGGTCGTGATCTCCCTGTACAACGCGTTCACCGGCCTCGCGGTCGCATTCGAGGGTTTCGTGCTCGAGAACGCCGCCATGATCATCGCGGGCATCGTGGTGGGCAGCGCCGGCACGCTGCTGACCCAGCTCATGGCCAAGGCGATGAACCGCTCGCTCGGCAACGTGCTGTTCTCGGGCTTCGGCGAGGGCGCGGCTGCGGCCGCGGAGGGCGTGACCGGCGCGCTGAAGCCGATCGAACCCTCGGATGCCGGCGTCATGATGGCTTTCGCGCAGAAGGTGATCGTGATCCCGGGCTACGGCATGGCGGTCGCCCAGGCGCAGCACAAGGTCTGGGAACTGTGCCAGCTCCTGATCGACAAGGGCGTGATGGTGCGCTTCGCGATCCACCCGGTCGCCGGCCGCATGCCCGGCCACATGAACGTGCTGCTCGCCGAGGCCGGGGTGCCGTATGACCTCATTTCCGACCTCGACGAGATCAACGCGGAGTTCGAGACCGCGGACGTCGCGCTCGTGATTGGCGCCAACGACGTGGTGAACCCGGTCGCGCGCACCGACAAGTCGAGCCCGATCTACGGCATGCCGATCCTGAACGCGGACAAGGCGAAGAACGTGCTGGTGGTCAAGCGCGGCCAGGGCGCGGGATTCTCGGGGATCGAGAACCACCTGTTCTACCTCGACAACACGCGGATGGTGTACGGCGACGCGCAGAAGGTCGCTGCGGAACTCATCCACGCGATAAAAGCCGTCGGATAGCAACGCACGCGCTCGGGCGGGCGGGGACCCGCCCGCCCGAGCACACGCGTCACATGCCGACGGCGTTCAAAGCACTGCGAGTTCCGCATCGTCTTGCGCGCTGCTGACGACTTGTCGGCGCGCCCGCGAGCGTTGCGCGCGCACGGGCGAGCCGGCGGGACCCCGAGGCGAGCGAGTGTCCGTTCTTCCTCGCGAGCGGAGGCGGTCCCGCTGGCGAAGCCCGCGCCTTAGCGAGACTCGCGGATCAGGCCGCGTCGGCGTCCGGCATCAGCAGCCAGAGCAGCAGGTAGATGATGATGCCGGGGAAGGCGGCGCTGAGGATCGACACGATCACGTAGGCGATGCGCACGTGGTCGGCCTTCCAGCCGAGCCACTCCGCAAGGCCGCCGCAGACGCCGGCGATCATCCGGTCATGAGAGCGCTTGAGCGGGGCGTTCGGCATGGCGGAATCATCCTCCCACGGAAAAGCGCCTGATACGAGGCCTCAACACGGCGGACAGGGCCGCTTGTCGATCGTGCCGGGCTTCGGACCTTGCCGGCGCTGGATCGCGCGGCGCTGCTCCTCGGCCGACATCTGCTGCCAGCGGTCGCTGAGCTCCTGGCGCCGCTCGGGCGGCAATTCCAGGAACTCGCGATAGGCCTCGCGCACCGCCGCCTGCTGCTCGAGCGTGAGCTCCCGGAATCGCTTCCAGCGCTTGCGCAACCGCTCGCGATCCCCGGCGGGAAGCTGCTGCCAGGTGTTGAAGCGCGCGCGAGCGGCGGCGCGGTCGGTTGCGCTCATCGACTGCCAGCGCCCGGTACCGTCGGCGATGAATCGTTCGCGCTCCGGCGGCAAGGTGTCCGAACGGTCTTCCTGGCCCGCGGTGGATTCCGGCTCAGGCGACTGCTTCGCAGCGTCCTTCACGGCCCGCCTCGCTTCGCGCGACTCCATGAATGCAATCAGCTCGGGGCTTATGCCCTTCGTCTCGCCGAGAAATTCCAGGAACTCCGAGTCCGGCGGTTCAGCAGGATCGGCCGACGGCTCTTCGGCCGCGGCCGGCCCGGCGAGGAAGAGCGCCACCATGCACAACGCTCCGTGGCCCGCTACACGACTCTTTCCGTCCACGGTCTCCTCCTGCGCGCCGCTCGCGCTTTCGGGCGACAATGACGCGCCGAGCGTATCAGAATGATTCGCCGGCTCACCCTTCCCCGGTCACTCATGCCTCTCGCAAGCCACTGATTACAAAGAAGACCTTGCCGCATTCCACGCCCATCCTGCAGGTCGTCTTCGACACGCCGATGCGACAGCGTTTCGACTACCTTCCCGCCGCGGACGCGCCCGTCCCGCGTCCCGGAGAACGCGTGCGCGTGCCGTTCGGCCGGCAGCGTGCCATCGGCGTGGTCGTTGCAGAGGCCCATGAGAGCGCATGGCCGCGCGCCAGGCTGAAAGCCGTCACGCAGCCGATCGACACGTCACCGCTCTGGGACGAGGCGACATACGGCGTGCTGCGCTGGGCCGCGGACTACTATCACCACCCGCTCGGCGACGTGCTGTTCAGCGCCCTGCCGAAGATGCTGCGCGACGGCGCCGCGGCATCGCGCGAGGAAGTCGTCTGGCGGCTCTCCGATGCCGGCCGCGATTCGATCGCGACGGGCGCCCGGCTCGGCAGCCGGCAACAGGCGCTCGTCGCCATGATCGGCGTCAACGGCGCGGCCGCGCCCGCCATCGCCGCTGCGGGACACGGCGCAGCGCTGCGCGCGCTTGCACGGCGCGGCTGGCTCGAATCGCTCACCCGCGGTGCGCCGCCGCCGCCCGCGGGCGCAGGGCGGCCGGGCCCGGTGCTGACCGCGGACCAGGGCGCGGCGGTCGCGGCCGTCGGCGACTCGCTCGGCCGCTTCGGCGCCTTTCTCCTGCACGGCGTCACCGGCAGTGGAAAGACAGAGGTTTACCTCCGCCTCATCGAGCGCGTGCTCGCGTCGGGCCGCGGCGCGCTGGTGCTGGTGCCGGAGATTGCGCTGACGCCGCAGCTCGTCGGCCGCTTTCGCGAGCGCCTCGCGGCGCCGGTGGTCGCACTGCACTCCTCGCTCGCCGACGGCGCGCGCCTCGAGGCCTGGCGCGCCGCGCGCTCGGGCAGCGCGCCGGTCGTGATCGGCACGCGCTCGGCCGTCTTCACGCCGATGCCGGCACTCGGCGTCGTGGTCGTGGACGAGGAGCACGACTCTTCCTACAAGCAGCAGGACGGATTCAGGTACTCGGGCCGCGACCTCGCGTTGATGCGCGCGCAGCGCGCCGGCGTCCCGGCCGTGCTCGGTTCGGCGACGCCCTCGTTCGAGTCCCTCGCGAACGCGGCGGCGGGCCGCTTCGCGACGCTTTCGCTGCCCAAGCGCACGGGCCGCGCCGGCAAGCCGCGCGTCACCGTCGTCGACCTGCGCGTCCAGCCTGCCCGCGACGGGCTATCGCAGTCCGCGATCACCGCAATCGAGCAGCACCTCGCCGACCGCGGGCAAGTGCTGGTGTTCCTGAACCGCCGCGGCTACGCGCCGACGATGTTCTGCAGCGGTTGCGGCTGGATGGCGCCCTGCAAGGCCTGCGACGCGCGGCTCACCGTGCACCTGTCCCGCGCTCGGCTCGTGTGCCACCACTGCGCGGCCGAGGAGGCACTGCCGTTCGCCTGCCCGCAGTGCGGCAACGAGCTCGCGCCGGTCGGCGAAGGCACCGAACGCGTCGAGACGACGCTGAAACAGCTCTTTCCCGGCGCACCGCTCGTGCGCGTCGACCGCGACGTCATACGCCGCCGGGGCGACATGGAGGAGGCGCTGGCCGCAGTGTCCGACGGGCGTGCGCGCATCCTGCTCGGCACCCAGATGCTGACCAAGGGCCACGACTTTCCGGACGTGACGCTGGTCGTCGTGCTGGCCGCGGACCAGGGCCTGTTCGGCGCAGACTTCCGCGCGAGCGAACGCCTCGCCCAGCAGATCGTGCAGGTCGCCGGACGCGCAGGGCGCGGCGATCGCCCGGGCGAAGTGCTGATCCAGACGTCCTACCCCGAGCACCCGCTCCTCAAGTGCCTCATCACCAGGGGTTACGAAGGTTTCGCCGAGCTCGCACTCGAAGAACGCCGCGCCGCAGGCTGGCCACCCTTTGCGCACCTTGCGCTGCTGCGCGCCGACGCGCCCGTGCGGGCCGACGTCTACCGCTTCCTCGAGGCTGCCGAGGCGGCCGCGCCTGCCGCGCGTCTCGGCCGCATCCGCATCCTTGGCCCGGCGCCTGCGGCGCTTGCGCGCCGGGCAGGGCGGCACCGCGCGCAGCTTCTCGTCGAATCTCCGGCGCGCGGCGCGCTGCAGGCTTTTCTCTCCGCCTGGGTCGAGGCTCTCGCGGCGCTGAAACCGCCACGACAGCTGCGCTGGTCACTCGACGTCGATCCGGCGGAGGTCGATTGAGGTAGTCGTTAGGATAGAATTGCGCGCTTGAAAAACCTCGTCGAAAAGCTGGTGAACGACGCGATCGCCGCGCTGCCCGCGGGTACGCTCGGCGACGCGCCGCCGCCCGATCCGGCGATCGAGCGCAGCCGCGACGTCGCGCACGGCGACTTCGCCACGGGTGTCGCGATGCGCCTCGCCAAGGCCGCGCGCACGAACCCGCGCGCGCTCGCGGCGAGAATCGTCGCGGCAATCCCCGCGAACGAGCTCGTCGCGAAGACGGAGATTGCCGGGCCCGGCTTCATCAACTTCTTCATGACGCCCGCCGCCTGGCAGGCGGAGATGGGCCGCGTGCTGGCGCAGGGCGTCGCCTACGGCCGCGGCAGCAGCGGCGCCGGCCGGAGCACGATCGTCGAGTTCGTCTCCGCAAACCCCACCGGCCCGATGCACGTCGGCCACGGGCGCCAGGCGGCCTTTGGTGCGACGGTCGCGAACCTGCTCGAGGCC
>DATMEC010000018.1:0-2594 GCA_035557125.1 Steroidobacteraceae bacterium | reverse complement strand
TCATGCAGCGCTGGAGCGAGTACCGCCCGACCAAGGAGCACCTGTTCTGGATCGTGGTGGTCTGCGTGGCCGCAACCCTGATCATCGGCTTCGGCTTCAGCGGCTGGGTGACCGGCGGTACTGCGCAGAAGATGGCCGACGAGGCCGCCGCCACGTCTCGCAATCAGCTCGCCGCTGCGGTGTGCGCCCGGGAGTTCATGCGCGCCGCCGACGCGCGCACGCGCCTCGCCAAGCTTCAGGCGCTGGACTGGTGGGAGCGTGACGATCAAGTTGTCGCCGGCGGCTGGGCGACCATGCCCGGCGAGAAGGAGGCGGACAGCGCCGTGGCCGAGCTGTGCGCGACGCGCCTCGCCGACCCGGGCAAGGTCTAGGCCCGAGGCATCGTGTCGAGCTCGCGCACCGGGACTTCCAGAGTGCGCACCGCGCCTTCGCGCCACACCTCCAGCCGCGCCATGCTTCCCGGCGCGGAGTCGACCACCAGCCGGTAGAACTGGCGCGGGCTGACGACCGCCTCGCCGTTGTAGCGCAACACCACATCCCCGACCCGCACTCCGCTGGCGGCGCTGCTCTTGGCTACGGCCGCCACCACCACGTTCGAGCTCTCCTGGCGCACCGCGACGCCGATGGTGGCGGGGACGACGCTGTCCGGCGGGTCCCGCGCCGGCACAGGCTTTTGCGCTGGCAACGGCGCGCACGCAGCTATCGCCGCGGCGACGAGAAGGATCGCCCTCACCGGCGCGCAGTGAGCCGCGTGACGAGAGCGCTCGCCGCGCCGCCCACCTCGGCCGCCTCGGCGCGCAGGTACGACGATTCGGTCATGCCCCAGGCGAGGCGCGCATCGAAGCTCGCCTGCCAGGCGAGCTTGCCCGCCCGTTCGACCTCGCCGAGTGCGGCGTATGCGCGCGCTCTCTCCAGCAGATCCTTCGCCACGCGCAACTGAGCGGGCGCATACCGCTCGGTCGGCGCCTCGGCATGTGCTGACGTTGCGAGCCAGAAGAAGCCCAGGAGGAGCGGCACGAGCTTGCGCACCATCCCTCAGCGTAATCGCCCATGCCTTAAGGCCGGCTTAAATCGCGGCCGGCAGGTAAGGCTGGAATAAGTGCGCCAGGTGTAACGTCGGCGCATGGCAACAAGACAGAAACCCCGCGTCCTGGCGATCGCCAGCGACGAAACGCTCGACCTCGTGCAGGAAGCGCTCGGCGATCTCGCGGCGATCGTGCACTACGATCTGGCACGCCTGCGGCGCGAGTACGGCGCTGCGGTGGCGGGCGAAGTCCTGCGCCAGCTGGTGTTTACTTCCAGGGTTCGACCTTCACGCCGCCGATGACGCCGCCGACGGCGCGCCGCACCTCGGCGAGCGCGGCGGCGCCGAAGTCGCCCGCGCCCGTGAGCGCGCCGCTCGCGGCGGCAGCGGCCACCTCGGCGGCATCGACCCCCAAGTCCTTCGCGCCCCAGATCGCGCCCTCGACCGCGCTTCTCGCGGCGTGCCCGATGTCGATTCCGGCCCGCGCAGCGCCCCTGACCGCGGCGCCGGCTGCGGTCGCTACCGCGTCGAGCGCGTTGACGCCCGCGCACTTCGCCCCGAGCAGTGCTCCCTCGACCGCCTGTTTCGCCGCGCCGCCGACGTCGCCGCGCACTTCGGCCGCGCTCCTGACCAGGTTCTCGACCGAAGCGCCGATCGCCTCGCGCGCCGAGCCCGCAACCTCGCGCGTGCCCCTGAGCGTGCCGATCACCGCGCCCTTCGCGGCGGCGCCGAGGTCGCCGCCGGCTTCGGCGGCGCCGTGGATCGCGCCGCGCGCCACGTCCGATACCGCCCCGCCCAGCGCGCCGCCGGCGCTGCCCGTGGCGCGCAGCACCGTCGCCAGGCTGTTGCTCACGGTTTGCTCCACCGCGTCGAATACCTCTCCGGTTCCGCGGATCGTGCCGACGACCGAATTGCGCACGACGTTTCCAACTCCTTGAAGCTGGGCCATGAGGGCCTCCTTTTCATCGAACCGCATCCTCGTTGCAGTCGGGCATCGGGCCGCCGGTCGCGGCGAGGTAGACCGCGACATAGTGGCGGTAGAGCGGCACCGGGTCGGCTGAAGCCTCGTAGTCGAATTCGGTCGCCGAGCGCGTGCAACGCCCGCCGTCGCCGCGCAGGTGGTGCCGCAGCCGGTCCTGGATCGTCGCCCCGGCCGCCGCGAGGCCGATGTAGATCAGCCGGTGGCCGCGGTAAAGGAGATAGACGCCGGGCATCGCCGGCGCCGCAGCCAGGTTGCGTGCATCGAACGGCAGGTGCTCGCCGATCCGCACGCCGCGCGCTGCGCGCTCTGAAACGAGCTGTCTCATGGCCGCAGTCTCGAACGGCGCGGCTTAACCGCGCCTTAAGGCGGGTGCTGTCCAATTACGCGGATGACGTTGTTGCGCCTGGCGCTGCTCGCATTGCTTGCCTGAGCGGCCGCCTTCACCGTGGCGGACGAGGTGGTGCTACACCTGGTGATCGCGCTTCTTCTCGCTTTGCGCCACGTTCTTGTCGACGATCGCGCCGAGAATCAGCACAAAGCCGAGCACGCGCAGCAGGTAGGTGTAGCCGAGCCGCTCGTCGGCGGCGC
>DATMEC010000017.1:0-3180 GCA_035557125.1 Steroidobacteraceae bacterium | reverse complement strand
GGCGATCGGCTGCTCGCGGCACCAGGCGGCCATCAGCTCGGCCGCGCGGTCCATGTGCCCGTGCGACTGCCATTCGGAGTCGAAGAGGGGCGACTTGTTCGGGATGCGGATGTACTCCGACAGCTTCGGGACGATCGAGTCCCGGAACGCCGCCGCGGTGGCCTGTCGGGCTTGCTGGAAATCCATCGATGGTTCCTGGGCGTCTAGGCGGCGATCCCGCCCTCGGCCAGTGTAAGGCCAAAGAAGCGGCAGGCATTCGCGGTCGTGGTTCTCGCCAGCGCCTCCGGCGCTTCGTCCCGGCATCGCGCGGTTTCCTCGAGCACGGCCGGCAGGAATGCAGGCTCGTTGCGGCGATGGGGCGGCTTGGGACGTAGCGTGCGCGGCAGGAGATACGGAGAGTCCGTCTCGAGCATCAACCGGTCCTCAGGGATGCGCGGAGCCGCCTCGCGGAGCAGCTGCCCGCGCCGTTCGTCGCAGATCCATCCGGTCACGCCGATCGAGAGCCCGACCGCGAGGCATTCCTCGAGCACTGCGGGCCCTTCGGTGAAGCAATGCAGCACGGCCCGCGCAGCGACGCCCGGGTGCTCGCGCAGCATTGCGAGGAAGTCGGCGTGCGCGTCGCGCTGGTGCAGGAAGACGGGCTTGCCGAGGCGCGAGGCGAGGTCGAGCTGGATCTCGAACGCCCGCCGCTGCTCGGCGGGCGGGGAGAAATTCCGGAAATAGTCGAGCCCGCATTCGCCCGCCGCGACCACCATCGGGTCGCGGGCGAGTGCGGCGAGCCGCTCGGCGCCCCCTTCGTCCAGCGACGCCGCGTGGTGCGGATGAACGCCGGCCGTCGCGCGCAGGCGCCCCGGATGGGACCTGCAGAGCGCAATGGCTTTTTCGGTGTCCGCGAGCGTCGAGCCGGTCACGACCATCGCCACGACGCCCGCCGCGCGTGCCCGCGCGAGAACCGCGTCGCAGTCGGCGTCGAAGCTGTCGTGGGCGAGATTGGCGCCGATGTCGATGAGCACGCCGGTTTCGGCTCAGGCGGCACGCAGCGCCGTCGTGACGGGCTGGCGCGCGGCACGCAGCGCCGGCAGCAGGCCGCCGACCATGCCGATGACGACGGCGATGACGAGGCCGTCGACGACGAGCGCAGGCGTCACCGCGAAGCGGAACACGACCTGCGTGAAGTTGGCGCCGAGCGTCGACACCACCATGTTGTTGAACAGGACGTAGGCCGCGACAGCGCCGAGCAGGCCCCCGGCGAGCGCGAGGATCAGCGATTCGAGCATGACCGAGACCACGACCGGCAGGCCGCGAAACCCGATGGCGCGCAGCGTCGCAATCTCGCGGGCGCGGGCGCCGACCGCGGCGTACATCGTGTTGAGGGCGGCGAACATCGCGCCGAGCGCCATGATGAAGGTCACGACGCCCGCGAGCGCCCCAATCGTCTTGCGGAACTGCTCGGTCTGGCCGCTGAAGTATTCCTGTTCCGTTTCCACGTCCACGTTGACGCGGGGGTCCGCGGACAGCGCGTCCTGGACGGTCTGCAGGTCGCCGGGACCGGCGAGCTGCAGTCGGACCGCGCTGTAGCCTTGGCGGTTGAACGTGGACTGGGCAACGTCGACGTCCGCCCACAGCTCGCTCTCGTAGGCGTCGCCCGAGGCGAACACGCCGACCACCGTCCAGTCCGAGCCACGCATGCGCAGCGTCTCGCCGAGACGAACGCCCTCGAACTGTCGCGCGACGCCCTGGCCGACGATCAGTTCGCGCAGCCCCTGGGTGAACGCGCGTCCCTCGACGATCCGCAGTTTCGGCCGCAATGCGAACGCCGCCGTTTCGACGCCGCGCACCGTGATGTTGGATCCGGTCGTTTCCCCGGCTTTCATCAGCTCGGCGATCACGATGACTTCCGCGGAGGCGAGCGGCAGGCCGTCGGCGCCCTGGGCGACACCCGGCGCCTGCTTGATGATCGTGCCCTGTTCGCGCGAGATGCCGGAATTGAGCTCGGCCTGCGAGCCGCCGCGCAGCACGAGCGCGACGTCGGCACGCCCGGCAGCCTCCAGCGTCGACTGGAATCCCGCCGCCATCGCGAGGAGCGCCGTGAACACGGCGACGACGCCGGCGAGGCCCACGACGATGACGAGCGACGGGCCGAGGCGCTCGGGAATGCTGCGAAGGCCGAGCATCGTGATCGACAGGACCTGCTTCAGCATGCGTGCGTTCGGCTCAGCGCCCGGCGAGGGCATCGACGATGGTGAGGCGCTTCGCGCGCAGCGCCGGGAGCAGTCCTACGGCGAGGCTCAGGACGACGACGGCGATGGCCCCCATGACCCAGACGTTCGCGTCGACGGCGAGCGGAAGGTAGCCGCCCGACGCCTTGGTAATGATGACGCCGAGGGGCGTCGCGATGCCGAGGCCGATGAACCCGCCGATGACGCAGAGCGCGGCCGCTTCCGCGAGGACGAAGCCGAGCACCGCGCCGTCCTTGAACCCGAGCGTCTTCAGGATCGCGAGCTCGGGGATCCGCTCGCGCACGCTCTGCGCGATCGTGTTGCCGACCACGAGCAGCAGCGTGAAGAAGACCGCAAACAGGATCCAGCGCACGATCAGGCCGATGTCGCCGATCTGCTTGAAGAACCCGATGTTGAAGTCCTTCTCGGTCTGCGTCTTGGTCTCGTCGGGGGAATTCTCGAACATCCCGTCGATCGTCGTCGCGACCCCGGGCGCGTCGTCGGGATCTGCGAGCCGGATGATGTAGACGCCGGCGAGCCCGCGCGCGAACTGGTTGGCCTCGTCGAAGTAAGCAAAGTTGATCCACCCGCCGTTCGTGCTGCGCTGCCACTCCTCGTCCTTGCCGTCGTAAATGCCGACGAGGTCGAAGGTCCAGGCCTTGCTGCCGTCCTGCTGGGGGAAGATGTTCGAGGCGATCGGGACCTTCTGGCCAATCTTCCAGCCGTACTGGTTGGCAAGGTTGCGCCCCGCGATCATGCCGGTGCGGGTGTTCTCGAACGCCTTCCACTCGGCGTCGGGCATCACGAACTCGGGATAGACGTCGCGCAGGCGCGCCGGGTCCACCGCCTGGATGATGAGCTGCGTGTTCTCCTGCCAGACGCCGCCGAACCACTGGCTCCACATCACGCGCTCGACGCCCGGCACCGACTCGATCTGCGGCAGGTGCCGCATCGGCAGCGA
>DATMEC010000016.1:0-3198 GCA_035557125.1 Steroidobacteraceae bacterium | reverse complement strand
TGGCTGCAAGATTGCGTTTGACCTTGTCGGCAACATCTACGCGACGCGCCCGGGGCGTGACCCGGCGCGCGCACCTGTCGCGACCGGCAGTCATCTCGACACGCAGCCGCACGCCGGCAAGTTCGACGGCATCTACGGCGTACTCGCGGGACTGGAGGTCGTGCGCGCCCTGAACGATGCCGGCATCGAGACGGACGCGCCGATCGACGTCGTGGTGTGGACCAACGAGGAGGGCGTGCGTTTCGGCCCGCCTCTCGCCGGCTCTTCAGCTTACGCAGGCACGGTGGACGTCGGGAAAATCCACTCGGCCATCACGCTCGACGGCACGACGGTCCGGCAGGACCTGGAGGCCACCGGATACCTCGGCGATGAGTCTCCGGGCGCCCGAAGGTTCGATTGCTTCGTCGAAGCCCACATAGAACAAGGGCCAATCCTCGAGGCCGAGGGCAAGACGATCGGCGTCGTGACGCGCGTCCAGGGGCTGCGCTGGCTGAAGGTTACCGTCACCGGGATGGACGGGCACGCCGGGACGACGCCGATGGACCGGCGCCGCGATGCGCTGCTCGCCTCGGCCGAGATGGTTGTCGCCATCAATCGCATCGCGCGCGAGACGGATCACTGGGCACGGCTGACGAACGGGCGCTTCGAGGTCGAGCCGAACTCGGGCGCGACCATTCCGGGCCGCGTCACCTTCATCTGCGACCTCCGCCATCCGGAGCATGTGGCGATCGACGCGATCGATGCGGAGCTGCAGGAGGCCATGCGCGGCATCGCGCAGCGCCAGGGCCTCGGCATCGAGATCGAGCGCGTCATGGAAAAGCCGCCGGTTCGCTTCGCCGGCGAGATCGTTGACGCGATTCGCGCGACGGCGAACAGGCTGGGTTACTCCAACATGGACATGCTGAGTGGCGCCGGACACGACGCGATGAACGTCGCGCGTGTTGCGCCGACCGGCATGATTTTCGTCCCCTGCAAGGACGGGCTGAGTCACAACGAAGCCGAGAGTGCCGAGCCCGGCCATCTGGCCGCAGGCGCTCACACCCTGCTGGAGATGCTGGTCGCGCGCGCGAGGACCACCTGACGGTACGAGCGACCGGCCCGAAGGCGGGCACCTGATTCCAACAAGATCCAGCAATTGCCGTTGCCGGCAACCTGGACGCGCTCGATGCGGTCGAGGCGCACGATGACGCTGCGGTGCACGCGCAGGAACTCGCCGCCGAGGCGCGTTTCCATCCGTGCCATCGTCTCGCGGACGAGATAGCGCCCTCGCGGCGTCACCAGGCGCGCGTAGTTGCCTTGCGCGTCGACGTACTCGATCTCTTCGAGCGCCACCCGTTCCACGCCGTGGCGGGTCGGCACCTCGATTTCGTGGGCGTCGCTACGCTGCTCCCGCTTCCTTATCGCCCTTTCGCGAGGGACGAGCACGTGGCAGACCGCGGTCATCGCCCACACGGCCATGACTTCGTAACCCAGGTCCTCGCTCAGGATCGTCGCGAAGTCGAAGAGACCCGGCCGGAAGACGTTGCCGACGGCCACGAAAACCGCTTCCTTGGCGACCGCGATGGGCACGGCCGCGAGCAGCAGGATCGGCAGGTGGTGCGGCCACCGCGGCCGGTCGATTGGATAGCGGCGCACGAGGCCGATCAGCAGGGGCACGAACAGCGCACAGGCATACCAGTCGACGAGCCGCGCCTTGAAGAGGCCCAGCCACGGGACCGCCTGTCCCGCATGCCACAGGGCGACGCCTTCCTGTGCCGTCGTCAGCAGCGCGAGCGCCGTGGCGGTGATGCCGATCAGGGCGACGAACGCGGGAGGGATCCCGAGGCGGAGGGAATGCATGGGCTGGCTCCGGCATGCCTGACGCCCTCTAGCGTACCCGGTCGGCAACGCGCCAGGAGCCGGCGGAAACCGCCGTCAGGCGCCCCGCGGCATCCCGCGCGAAACCCAGGTGACCCCGGCCGTCGTCGCGGATGAAAAGGTCGGGCGCGGAGGGAATCCAGCGCTGCCCCCAGAGAGCCAGCGTTCCGTCCGGACTCGCGGCGACCCTGAAAACCGATTCGGACGTCCGCGGGCAGCTGCGGCAGGCGATGCTCGACAGGTATTCGCCCGCGTATTCCGCAAGGCGCGCCGAATCCTCGGCCCGCGCAGGCGGCACGACGGGCGGCTGCTTCGCGGGATACAGGCGGTCGAGCAGGGCGTCCTTGACCTTGAACCGCAGGTCGCTGCCTTCGCCGTGGTTCACGATGAAGAAGGCGGCGTCTTCCTTCGGGATCAGCACGAACAGCGCCGAGAACCCGCCGATATCGCCGCCGTGCTCGGCGATGTCACGCCCGTTCACGCGATCCATCTGCAGGCCGAGGCCCCAGCCCGGGACTCCGGCGTGCACGGTGGCCTGCTGCTCATGCATGGCGTGCGTGAGCTTCTCCGACAAGATGCGACGCTTATCCGCGCGACCGCCGGCGAGGTGGACCAGCAGGAGTCGCCCCATGTCCTCGGCGGTCGCGACGATCGAGGAGGCGGGCGCGCTGAAGTACCACTCGAAAGACATCGGCTCGGCTTGGCCATCCTCGATGCGGTAGGGGGTCGCGACGCCGCGCTCGTCGCCGCGGCGCGTCATCACCCGTGCGCTCGCCATGCCGGCGGGGGCGAAGACGTTCTCGCGGAGATACTGGTCATAACGCTCGCCGCTCTGGTCTTCGAGGACCAGCGCTGCGAGCAGGATGCCGTAGGTCGAATAGGCTGTCAGTTCGCCGGGTGCGCGATAGCGGACGATGCGGTCGCGCAGGAAGGTCGACAGGTCCTGCGGCTCGTGTCCGTCGAACTGCCGGCCGGGCAGCTCGTCCAGCGCGCCGGTGTGGGACAGGAGATGCCGCAGCGTCAGCGGCGGCATCCCGGCCGACGGCACTTGCAGGCGCTTCAAGTAGCGATTGACGTCGGCGTCGAGGTCCACGCGACCGTCGTCCACGAGCTGCAGGACGGCCATCGCCGTCACGGCCTTCGAGATCGAGGCGATGGGCCAGACCGTTCGGGCAGGGTCGACCTTCGCGTCGCTGGCGAGGTCCGGGACGCCATACCCGCGCGCGTGGACGATCTTGCCGTCGTGAACGAAGACGAAGGCGGCGCCCGGCGTCCCGGTCGCCTCGAGTTCCGACTCGATGAGTGGATCGACGGTTGCCGCCACCGTGGCGACGACATCCG
>DATMEC010000015.1:0-10267 GCA_035557125.1 Steroidobacteraceae bacterium | reverse complement strand
CGCGCCTGCCCGGCGTCACCCACTTCCGGCAGCGCGCGCTGCCGCGAATAGTCGAAGCCCGCCGCCGCGGGCGCATGCGCCGCCGCGTGCTCGCAGTTCACCCAGCCGCTGTCGCCGTCGGCGTAATGCTCCTTCTTCCAGATCGGCAGGCGGTGCTTGATCGCGTCGATGATCTCGCGGCAGGCGGCGAAAGCCTCGGCACGGTGCGGCGCGGCGACGCCGACCCAGACCGCGACGTCGCCGACGCCAAGCGGCCCGAGCCGGTGCACGCAACGCCCGGCGATCGCGCCGTGGCGGGCGATGGCCGCCTCGACGATGCGCGCGCCTTGCTCGATCGCGAGCGCCTCGAATGCTTCGTAGTCGAGCGCAATCACGCGGCGGCCCTCATTGAGGTCGCGCACGCGGCCTTCGAACGCGGCGAACCCGCCCGCGGCGGGCCGCACGAGCGGGGCGGCGAGCGCGGCCGCGTCGACCGGCGCCGTCGAGAATTCGAAGGCGTTCATCCGCCGGCCACCGGCGGGATGAAGACGATCTCGTCGCCGTCCTCGATCGGCCGCTGCCAGTCGCAGAAGGCCGCGTTGACGGCGACCCGCAGCTGCGAGGCCGGCAGGCGGAAGCCGTGGCGCGCCGCGAGCTCCGCATAGAGCGCCGCGGGCGTCGCGGCCGCCGTGTCGACGGTCTCCGTCTGCCGCCCGGCCTGCTCGCGCAGCAGCGCGTAGTAGCGCAGGTTGACGCGCGGCATCAGGCAGCTCCGCCCGCAACGAGGGCGGCGCGCGCCGCAGCGGCATCTTCGGGCGTGTTGGCGTTGTCGAGTGCCGCGGTCGCGACCGGGTCGAGCAGCAGGGGATCGTTCTCCAGCAGGAACTTCCGCGGGCAGTCGCGGCCGGCCGCGACGTGCGCGAGGATGGCCTCGCGGCTTCGCGGCTCGTAGATGGCGCACAGGGGTTCCGGCAACCCGTCGGTGCGGCTGCGGAAAGCGGTCGCCAGCCGGCCGGCGTCGCGCCGCGAGACGAGGGTGCCTAGCGTTGCGTCATCAAGGAACGGCAGGTCGCAGGCGAGCACCAGCCAGGCCGCATCGGGATGTTTCGACTGTGCGGCGATGATGCCCGCGATCGGGCCGCGGCCATTGGGTCCGTCCAAGATCTGCGGGTAACCCGCGCGCAGCGGGTCATCGGCCTGGTCGGCGCGTACGGAAACGAACGCGCGGAGCACGTGGCGCGCAACCAGGTCGAAGGCTTCGGCGAGCTGCGGCCTCGCACCGTAGGCGAGGGCCGCCTTGTCCGAGCGCATGCGCCGCGACCGGCCGCCGGCGAGCACCAGTCCGTAGAGCGGCGTCACGACGCCGCTCCCGCGGCGAAACCGCCCTTGCCCCCGGATTTTTCGACGAGGCGCAGCGATTCGATGACGATGCCGTGCGAGAGGGACTTGCACATGTCGTAGAGGGTCAGGGCGGCGACCGACGCGCCCGTCAGCGCTTCCATCTCGACGCCGGTCCGGTGGTGGACGGCGGTGGTGCACTCGACGATGAGCGCATCGAAGCCTGCCGGGGCGATCGTGATGTCGCAGCGTTCGAGGCCGAGCGGGTGGCAGAACGGGATGAGCTCGTGCGTGCGCTTCGCGGCCATCGTGCCGGCGACGATCGCGGTATGGATCACGGAGCCCTTGGCGGTGCTGAAGCCGGCGGCGGCGAGCGCGTCGAAAGCGGCGCGCGGGAAGCGCACGATTGCGGCGGCGCGCGCGACGCGCAGGGTCGGGGATTTCGCGCTCACGTCCACCATGGCGGGCGCGCCGTCCACGCCGACGTGCGAGAGCTTTTTTGCCTCATCCGCCAATGTAGTACATCTCGATCTTGCGCGGCCGCGCGTCCCCACCAGCCCGTTCGCGCAACTCGCTGTAGCGGTCCTCGCGCAGCCGCCACACGGCGCGGATGTGCCGGCGGAGCTCCTCGATGCCCGCGCCCGCGCGCAGGATCGAGCGGAAGTCCGTCCCGGCCGTTGCGAACAGGCAGGTGTAGAAGACGCCTTCCGAGGACAGCCGCGCGCGGGTGCAGCCGCCGCAGAACGGCTGCGTCACCGACGAAATGAAACCGATCTCGCCCGCTCCGTCCGTGTACCCGTAGCGCTCGGCGACTTCCCCGGGCTGGGCCGGCGCCAGCGGCACGAGCGGCCAGCTTGCTGCGATCGCGTCGCGGATCGTGCGCGACGGCACGACGAGCCCGGGCCGCCAGTCGTTGCGGTTGCCGACGTCCATGTACTCGATGAAGCGCACCACCACGCCCGTCCCGCGGAAGTGGCGCGCGAGGTCCAGCACCTGCCCGTCGTTGATGCCGCGCTCGACGACTGCATTGACCTTGACCGGCGCGAGGCCCGCCTCGGTCGCGGCACGGATGCCGTCCAGCACGCGGTCGAGCCCGTCGAATCCGCCGTTCATGCGGCGGAAGGTCCCGGGATCGATCGAGTCGAGGCTGACGGTCACGCGCGAGAGACCCTGGGCCGCCAGCTCCGCGGCGTGCTGGGCGAGCAGGACTCCGTTGGTGGTGAGCGCAAGGTCCTCGATCCCCTCGATGCCCGAGAGATCGCCCACGAGGTCGGCAAGCCCGGTGCGCAGGAGCGGCTCTCCGCCGGTGAGGCGGATCTTGCGCACACCTTCGGCCGCGAATGCGCGCGCCAGCCTTTGGATCTCGTCGAAGGACAATCGCTCCGCGGAGGGCAGGAAGCGATAGCCCTCGCCGAAGGTCTCGCGCGGCATGCAATACGGGCAGCGGAAGTTGCAGCGGTCCATGACCGAGATGCGAAGGTCCTGCAGCGGCCGTCCGCGCAGGTCGACGGCCGCGCGCGGCGCTTCGAGGGACACGAGGTTGTCTGGGATTTTTTCCGTCATGGCCTACCAGCGATAGAACGGCACGGCGAGACCCGCGGCATGAGTCGCCGGCCCGGCCGGCAACTCGACGAACCCGTCGGTGCCGGCGAGGGAGATGAAGTCGCCTGACCCGCCGGTCGGCCGCGGCTCGGCCAGCGTCCTGCCATGCTGATCGTAACCGAGCGTGACCGGCAGGAAACAGGTGAGTCGCTTTTCGAAGGTGTAATCCTGCGCCAGGGCGACTCTCGGCAGGGCCTCGGCGGGCATGGCCACCAGCCGGGCGAGCGCCGGGATGACATAGCGTGCAAGGCACACCAGCACGGACACGGGATTGCCGGGCAGGGCGAACACCAGCGTGCCTGCGGCACCCCTGCCGAACCACATCGGCCGGCCCGGCCGCTGCGCAATGCCGTGGAACGCCACCTGCACGCCGAGGGACGCGAGCACGCCGGGCACGAAGTCGAATCGACCCGCCGAGACGCCGCCGGAGAGTACCAGCACGTCGTGCTGCACGAGCGCCGTGGCGAGCGCGGCGGATATCGCGTCCACCTGGTCGGGCAGCTGCAGGTTCGCAGCCGGCGGAAACCCCGCGAGCGTGAGCGCCCCGGCGAGGCCATACGCATTCGAGCGCCGGACCTGATGCTCGAGGATCGGCTCGCCCGGCTCGACCAGTTCGTCGCCGGTGGTGAGGATCGCGATGCGTGGCGCACGGGAAACCTGCAGTTCCGCGTGGCCCGCCGACGCGGCGATCGCAAGCTCAGGCGCCGCCAGCCGTGTCCCGGCCTGGAGGAGGACGTCGCCCGCCCGTGCGTCGGTACCGCGACGATGCACATGGCGCCAGGGCGCCGCTTCGCAACCGGACTTGATTTCGGCGTGGCCATCCACCGTCTCGACCTGCTCCACGGGAACGACCGTGTCGCAGCCGCGCGGCATCACCGCGCCCGTCATGACCTCGAAACAGTCCGCCTCCGAGGCCAGGGCGAGAACCGGCGCGCCGGCGGCCTGTGTCCCGGCGATGCGGAATCGCCGTCGATTCCCGGCGCCATGCGCGTACGCAATGCCGTCCATCGCCACGCGATCGAACGGCGGCGCATCGCGCTCCGCCCGCAGCGCCGTGCGCAGGATGCGGCCGGCAGCGGCCGCGAGCGCGACCGGCTCATGCGACACCGGCGCGACGGCTGCTGCGATCGCCGATTCGGCCTCGGCGGGGGTCAACATGCAGCCGCCCGCGTCAGTCCTGCTTGTCGCGGGCCTTGAAGATCCGCAGCTGTTCGTTGAAGCGGTCGGCGAGGGCCTGGACTTCGTCCACCGCGGCGTTGTTCTTCTTCGCCTGCATGGCCCGCAATTCCGTGAGGCGATTTTCGTCGTACGAGCCGCTCTTTTGGAGCGTGACCATCTCGAGATCGAGGCATGAGTTGTACGAGTTGATGTCTTCGTTGAACTGCTGGACCAGCTTCTGCGCGGCGGCCATTTCGTCGAAGGTGGCCGTCGAGCCGTCGGGCAGCCGATCCGGTGCCCGCGGATAAATGCAGGCGGCCTGGGCGCTGCCGGCGGCGGCAAGCGCAATCAGGGCGAGCGTCAGTCGGGTCATTGCGTAAATCTCCCCCGCATTTTGGTAACTCTAGGACAGCGCCGGGCCATCCGGGTTCGCAGGGCCTTGGATTCTAGCGCAGGCACCCGTGCCGGGGCGCTAAACTCGCAAAATCCCCCGCTGGAACCGGAACTCGGGAGTCATGCCGGACTGGAAATCCGTACTGCGCACGGTCTTCGTTTCGCGCGCGCTCGATGCGCTGGAAGAAACGCGCCTGGTCCCGGAGCGCAAGGTCCTGTACCAGTTCTGCGCGCGCGGCCACGACGTGACCCAGGTCCTGCTCGGCCAGAGGCTGACCGGACGCCGCGACGCAGTCACTCCTTACTATCGTTCCCGGCCGCTCGCGCTGACACTCGGCGTGTCGGCCGAGGAAGCGCTCGCTTCGACGATGATGCGTGCCGAGGGCATGTCGGGCGGCCGCGACGTCGGCGTCGTCATCAACCGGCCGAACCGCGACGGGCCCTGCCTGTTGCCGGCCTGTGGCGGCGTCGGCACGCAGTACACGCCGGCGACCGGCTGGGCCCAGGCCCTGCGCTACCGCGCCCGCGTTCTCGGGGATGCCGCCGTCGCCTCGAGCATTGCGGTGGCCCACGGCGGCGAGGCGTCGACGGCGACCAACGGGTTCTGGGCGTCGCTCAATATCGCGACCACCGAGCGGTTGCCGCTGCTCTATTTCATCGAGGACAACGGCTACGGCATCTCGGTGCCGTCGCTCCGCCAGACGCCCGGTGGCGATATCGCGGCCAATCTCGCGGCCTTCGGCAACCTCAGGATCCTGGCCGGAGAGGGCTCGGATCCGGTCGCGGCTGCCGCGCTCATCGACACCGCAGTCGACGCAGTTCGCGCGGGCGACGGCCCGGTGCTCTTGCGCCTGCGCGTCCCGCGACTTTCCGGGCACTCGGCGCAGGACACGCAGGCATACAAGAAGCCCGAAGAGATCGAAGCCGAGCGTGCGCGAGACCCGTTGCTGGCGCTGCGGCGACATCTCGTGCCCGGGCAGCTCAGCGAGTCCGACTGGTCGGCGCTCGAGGCGGAGGCGGGGCGCACCGTCTTGGCGGCGCTCGAGAGTATCGAGTCGCGCCCGCCGGTTTCGGCGGCGACCGTCGCACGCTTCGCCTTCACCGAGCGGCGCGCGGACGGCAGTCCGGAATTGCAGGCCCAGGGCGGGCAGTGGGCCGACGGCGCGATGCCGCTCGCCAGCGACGCGGCGCCGCGTCCCGACGGCGCCCGCATCAACATGCTGACCGCGATCCGCCGCACGCTCGAGCACGAGCTCGCGGTGAACCCGCGCGTGCTGGTGTTCGGTGAAGACGTGGGCCGCAAGGGCGGCGTGCACGCAGCGACGCTCGGCCTGCAAGAACGCTTCGGCGAGGATCGCGTTTTCGACACCAGCCTGTCGGAGGAGGGCATCATCGGCCGCGCCGTCGGCATGGCGCTGGCCGGCCTCGTGCCGGTGCCCGAGATCCAGTTCCGCAAGTACGCGGAGCCCGCGGCGGAGCAGCTCCACGACTGCGGCACGATCCGCTGGCGCACGGTGAACCGCTTCGCGGCGCCGATGGTCGTGCGCATGCCCGGCGGATTCTTCAAGTGCGGCGATCCCTGGCACAGCCAGTGCAACGAAGTCCAGTTCCTGCACGCCGTCGGGTGGCAGCTTGCGATGCCGTCCAACGCACAGGACGCCGTCGGCCTGCTGCGCACTGCGCTGCGCGGCAACGAGCCGGTGATCTTCTTCGAGCACCGCTTCCTGCTCGACGGCGCGGCCGGCCGCCGGCCCTGGCCGGGAGACGATTTCGTGCTGCCGTTCGGCAAGGCGAACCGCGTGCGGGAGGGTTCGGAGCTGACCGTGGTCACCTGGGGCGCCATGGTCGAGCGCTGCGAGCAGGCGGCGGCGAAATCCGCGATCGACGTCGATCTACTCGACCTCAGGACCCTGTGCCCCTGGGACCGCGAGGCGGTGCTCGAATCGGTCGCGAGGACGCGCCGCTGCCTCGTCGTGCACGAAGACACGATCACCGCGGGTTTCGGCGCCGAGGTCGCCGCCCAGCTCGCCCAGCACGCGTTCTTCGGCCTCGATGCGCCCGTCGAACGGCTCGCCATGCCCGACGTGCCGAGCCCGCACAGCCCGATCCTCCTGGATGCGGTCGTGCCCGGCGTCGGTGATATCGTGGCGGCGATGCGCCGGATAGCGAGTGTCTGAGCGATGAGCGAACTGATCGATGTCGTGCTGCCGCCTGACCAGATCGAAGGCACGCGCTCGCAGGTGCAGCGCTGGCTGAAGGCGGTCGGCGAGCAGGCAAAGCGCCACGAGCCCCTGGTCGAGATCGAAACCGACAAGGTCACCGTGGAGGTGCCGTCGCCGGCCGATGGCGTGCTGGCCGAGATCGTCGCGGCCGAAGGCGTCGACGTCGAACCGGGCGCGGTGCTGGCGCGCCTGCGCGCCGCGGCCACCGCCGAAGTGCAGGCTGCCGTGACGGCACGGCCGTCGTCCGCCGCGGGTCCGGCCGCGACGCGCACGCAGCCGGCGCGGGGCGGCGGCGCGGTGAGCCCGGCCGTGCGCCGCCTGCTCGCCGAGCGCGGCCTCAGCGCCGGGCAGGTCAAGGGCAGCGGCGACGGTGGGCGCATCACCGTCGAGGACGTGCTGGCGGCACGCCTCGATGCCGCCGCGTCCGCGACGCTCCCGCGCACGCCGGCGCCGGAACCCGCCGAGGCGGGCGAGCGCGTGGTGCCGCACACGCCGATGCGCCGGCGAATCGCCGCGCACATGGTCGAGAGCCTCCTGCACACGGCACCGCACGTGACCAACGTGTTCCAGTGCGACATGTCGGCCGTGCTCGCCGATCGCGCGGCGCGCAAGGTGGAATTCGAGCGCCGCGGCCTGTCGCTGACTTTGACCGCCTATTTCGTCGTGGCCTGCGTCGACGCATTGCGCGCCGTCCCGGAAGCCAATGGCCGCTGGAGCGAGGAGGCGATCCTGCTCCGTGATCGCATGGACATCGGCATCGCCACGGCCCTCGGGGACCGCGGGCTCGTCGTTCCCGTCATCCGCGACGCGGGCGCACTCGACCTCGCCGGCATCGCGGGCGCCCTGGGCATCCTCGTGGAGAAGGCGCGCAACGAAGCGCTGACGCCCGCAGACCTCAAGGGCGGCAGCTTCACCATCTCGAATCACGGCGTGAGCGGGAGTCTCCTGGCGACGCCGATCGTCATCAACCAGCCCCAGTCGGCCATTCTCGGCGTCGGCAAACTGGAGAAACGGGCCGTCGTCGTGACGGAATCGGGGCGTGACACCGTCGCCATCCGGCCCTGTTGCTACGTCACCCTCACCATCGACCACCGGGTGCTCGACGGCTTCCAGGCCAACCGGTTCATGGAGGTTTTCGTGCGCCGCCTCGAGGGCTGGAATCAGGCCTGATTCGACATCACCTCCATGCCAAACGCCCGGCCGGTGTGTCAAAGTTGATGCTGCCGGAACGGCGCCGCGGAGGGTGCGGAGATGTATACGCAAGGCCTTGATTCTCTTGGAAAAGACTGTTTGCAAGACGCCGCGCAGGACGGCGCCGCCCTGGAGTCGCGATTCCAGGCGCGGGTGGATGCCGAGGAGAAGGTCGAAGCCAAGGACTGGATGCCCGAAGCGTACCGGCGCACGCTCGTGCGCCAGATCTCGCAGCACGCCCATTCCGAGATTGTCGGGATGCTGCCCGAGGGCAACTGGATCACGCGCGCGCCGTCGCTCCTGCGCAAGACGATCCTGATCGCCAAGGTCCAGGACGAGGGCGGCCACGGTGCCTACCTCTACAGCGCGGCCGAGACGCTCGGGGTCTCGCGCGGCGAGCTCGTCGACCAGCTCCTCGAGGGGAAGGCGAAATACTCGAGCATCTTCAACTACCCGACGCCGACCTGGGCGGACGTCGGCGCCATCGGCTGGCTCGTGGACGGCGCGGCGATCATGAACCAGATCCCGCTCTGCCGTTGTTCATACGGCCCGTACGCGCGCGCGATGGTGCGCATCTGCAAGGAAGAGAGCTTCCACCAGCGTCAAGGCTACGAAATCATGCTGCGCCTCTCGCGCGGCACGGAGGCGCAGCGGCGGATGGCGCAGGCTGCGCTCGACCGCTGGTGGTGGCCGTCGCTGATGATGTTCGGCCCGTCCGACAACGACTCGAAGCACAGCGCGCAGTCCATGCGCTGGAAGATCAAGCGTTTCTCGAACGACGAGCTCCGCCAGAAATTCGTGGACACGACCGTGCCACAGGCCGACTACCTCGGACTCAAAGTACCTGACCCGGAACTCGCCTGGGACGAGGCCACGCAGCACTACCGATTCGGCCCGATCGACTGGCGCGAGTTCGAGCAGGTGCTTGCGGGACAGGGACCCTGCAACAGGGAGCGTCTCGAGGCGCGCCGCCGGGCGCACGAGGCGGGTCGCTGGGTGCGCGAAGCTGCAACTGCCTGGGCCGCGAAGAGGAATGCCGCCGGGGAGCAGGCGGCCTGAAGCAGTTTGGAGGACTCTTGGTGAATAACAAACAAGATTGGCCGCTGTACGAAATTTTCATCCGTGCGAAATCGGGCCTCGACCACAAGCACGTCGGCAGCCTGCATGCGACCGACGCGCGCATGGCGCTCGAGCACGCGCGCGACTTGTACACGCGCCGCCAGGAGGGCGTCAGCATCTGGGCGGTGCGCTCCGCGGACATCATCGCATCCGATCCCGCGGACTCAGACGCCTTCTTCGAGCCCGCGAAGGACAAGATCTACCGCCATCCGACCTTCTACGACATCCCGGACGAGGTGAAGACGCTGTGACGCCACACGCGCGCTACGTGCTGCGCCTCGCCGACTCGAACCTCGTGCTCGCGCAGCGGCTCGGCGAATGGGTCGGACATGCGCCGGCGCTCGAGGAGGACCTCGGCCTCGCCAACGTGTCGCTCGACCTGATCGGCCAGGCGCGCCTCCTGCTCGCGCATGCCGGGCAGCTCGAGGGCCGCGGCCGCGGCGAGGACGAGCTCGCGTTCCTGCGCGAGGAATCGGAGTACTACAACCTGACGCTCGTCGAGCAGCCAAACGGCGACTTCGGCGACACCGTCGTGCGCCAGTTCCTCTTCGATGCCTGGCAGCTTGGCCTGTACGAGGCACTCTGCGGCTCGAGCGACGCGACGCTCGCCGCCGTCGCGGCCAAGGGCCGCGGCGAGGCGGCGTACCACCTGCGTTACAGTGGGGGCTGGGTCGTGCGTCTCGGCGACGGCACGGACGAAAGCCATGCGCGCGTCGCGGAATCGCTCGCGCGCCTGTGGCCGTACACCGGCGAGCTCTTCGTCGACGACGACGTGGAGCGCGCGGCAGCGGAAACCGGAATCGGAGTGCTGCCGTCCGCGCTCGAGGGCGCCTTCGCCGCGCGTGCCGGCGAGACGCTCGCACGGGCGACGCTCGTGCGCCCGGCGAAAACCGCGTTCCAGTGGTACGGCAAGCAGGGCCGCCACAGCGAGCACCTCGGCTACCTGCTGGCCGAGATGCAGTCCCTGCACCGCGCCCATCCCGGCGCAACGTGGTAGTGGGCGTGGCCGCGCACGCACGCGCCGCGAAGGCGCCGCCGCCGGAAGTGCTGGAGCGGCTGCACGGCATTCTCGCGCAGGTCGCGGACCCGGAGATCCCGGTCCTCTCGGTGCTCGATCTCGGCGTGATCCGCCATTTCTCGCTCGGCCCGGACGGGAAGCTCGAGGTCGGCATTTCGCCCACGTATTCGGGCTGCCCCGCCAACTCGGTGATCAAGGCCGACGTACTGCGGGCGCTCGGCGCCGCCGGCTTCGATGCCGTTGCCGT
>DATMEC010000014.1:0-3392 GCA_035557125.1 Steroidobacteraceae bacterium | reverse complement strand
GGCGACGGCCACATCCACGTGTACTCCTCGCACGACGAGGCCGTGGCGCGCAGCCGCGGCGAGATCCACTGGCTGCAGCGCCTGCAGGCGGCGCTGCGCGACGGCTTCTTCGAGCTGTACGTGCAGCCGATCGAGCCGACGGTGCCCGGCGGTGTCGTGACGGGACCCGCGATGGAGGTGTTCGTGCGCCTGCACGACGAAGGCCAGCCGATCGCGCCCGCCGAGTTCTTCCCGGCCGCGGAGCGCTACCGGTTGATGTCCATGATCGACCGCTGGGTGCTCGGCTCGGCGCTGGCCGCAATCGCGGCCGGCGCCATCCGCCTGCCGCCGGGCCGCAGCCTCTCGCTGAACATCTCCGCGCAGACGCTCGCCGATCCGGCCTTCCTCGAGTTCGTCGTGGACGAGCTCGACCGCACCGGCGTGCAGCCCTCGCAGATCTGCTTCGAGGTGGCCGAGTCCTCGGTGACCGGGAACCTCGAGCAGGCGCGCCGCTTCGTCGAGGTGCTGCACGGCATGGGTTGCCGCTTCGCGCTCGACGACTTCGGCACCGACCTCGGCGGGTTCTCGAACCTGAAGTCGCTGCCGATGGACTACCTGAAGATAGACGGCTCGTTCATGCGCGACCTCGGCCGCGACTCCGTGAACCAGGCGATGGTGAGCGCCGTCGTCGGCATGGCCCGCACGCTGAACTTCCGGCTGATCGCCGAGCACGTGGAGGACGTGGCCGTGCTCGAGGCGGCTCGTGCGATGGGCATCGACTTTGTGCAGGGCCACGCGATCGGGCGGCCGCGCCCGCTCGCGCCAGCCGCCTGAGCCCCTGGCCCGGTCTCAGCGGGTGATCGTGGGCGGTTCGGCGAAACGACGGATCCCGAACGCCTCGTAGATCTGCGCCGGGGCGTAGCCGACGCCGTCCTTCAGCACGTAGCTCACCTTGCGGATGTCCGAAATGTTCTTCGTGGGGTCGCCGTCCACGAGGATGAGGTCCGCGCGCTTGCCGCGCTCGACGGTGCCGCGGTCCCCGAGCACGCCGGAGTAGCGGGCGCCGTTCTCGGTCGCGATGCGGATCGCCTCGCCGGCGGGGACGCCTGCCTGCACGTAGAGCTCGAGCTCCCGGTGCAGCATGAAGCCCGCGAGGCTGTCGGTGCCGGCGACGAGCGGCACGCCGGCTTCATGCAGGCGGCCGATGAACTGCATCATTCGCTGCCACGACGCACGGTAGATCTCGAGCTTGCCGCCGCTCACGTCGGTCGAGTTCTTGCGGAAGGCGCGCTGGGTCGCAAAGGGCAGGTGTTCGGCGACCGGGGCCATGGACGGGTCCATGTCGCCCTGCTGCTGGTTCCAGGTGCCCTCGAAGGTCGCCATGGTCGCGTCGACGACCGTCTGGCGCTCGGCGAGCAGGGCGATGAAATCGCGCACCGCCTGCGAGTCAAGGTCGAGGTTCCGGGTCCTGTCGCCGACCAGGTTGAAGCGCACTATCGTGCGCGAGTCGGTGTCCGGGTCCGAGATGAAGTTCAGCATGAGCTGGTTGATGTGCTGCAGCTCGTCATAGCCCTCGCGCACGACGCGCTCGGAGCGCGAGAATGCGGGCACGTGGCCGGACACGCGCATCCCCCGCGAGTGCGCATAGGCGGCGATCGGCTGGGCCCACTCGGGCTTGATCGAGTTGTAGAGCTTCACCTGCCGGAAGCCGCGCTCGGCGTACCAGTCGACGGCGTTCTCGGCCTCGGCGACGCTCGCGACCACGAAGCCGCCACGCGAAGCGAAGGGGCTCTCGCCCTCGATGTAGCCCGCGGGCTCGATGTGCGGCCCGATCGCCCGGCCCGCTGCGATGTCCGACTTCAGGCGCGCCAGGTAGTCGTTGTCGTTGCCCATGTCGCGCGAACTGGTGACGCCGCCCGCGATCTGCAGGGCCGCGTTCCAGGCGTCTTCGTGCGTGTGCATGTCAAACAGGCCCGGCAGCAGCGCGCGGCCGGCGCCGTCGACGACGGTGGCGGGGTCCTTGGCGGGCGATCCCGCCGGATAGATCGCCGCGATGCGGCCGTCGTTGACGTAGACGTCGGCCGGCTCGCCGAGGGCCTTCGATTTCGCGTCGAAGACCCGCACGTTCTTGATCAGGATCGGCTGCGGCAGCGCCTGCGTGTGCTTCGCGGCGAGGTCCCCGAGGTATTTCGTCTCCGCCTGCTGCTGCAGGCGCTCGAGCTCCGGCGTCACGCTCTCAAAGCCGGCAACGACCATGTGGCTGCCGCCAACATTGATGCTGGCGAAGAGCGGCATCGTTTCGGTGGCCTCGAGCCAGATATAGTCCGGCTGCAGGCCGGCGCCCCGGATCGCGTAGAGCGCGACCTCGCGCTCGCCGCCGGCGGTCCCGACGCGCGTCGTCGCAAGTCTCTCGCTGCTGAGCTCGCCGCCCGGCAGCGCGGCGAGCCGGCCGCCCGACTTCTGGGTCGCGCGCACGATGACCGCGCTTGTTTCCGGACTGCCGTAGCTTGGCAGGTAGACGGCGGGCGCCGTCAGCGCCTGGCTGCCGCGTTCCGCCGGCGACTGCCAGCTCGCCCGCTTGCCCGAGATCGAGAAGCGCTCGTCGAGCTTCGCCCCGTAGGTGGTCTTCCCCGTCTGGCGGTAGCTCCTGAACGTGCCGTCGGGCAGGAGCGCGATGTCTTCCTCGATGTCGGGCCCGCGTCCGTTGTCGCGGTAGGAGTAGCTCACGTGGATCTTGCCGTCGCCCTGGATCACGGTTTTCTGCGCGCCGGATTTCTTGCCCGCATGCAGCACATCGTAGTGGAGAGCCGTGTCCGCGCCGGCTGCCGAGGCGAAGGCGAGCGCCGCGAGGATCGTCAGTGTCTTCATTGTGCTTCCACCTGTCCCAGCATCTGCCACCGGATCATCGGCACGGGGATCATGCCCGCGGCATTCACCTCGTCGAAGTACCGGTTCATGCTGAAGTCCTTGCCGAGCTGCTGCGCGCGCACGCGAACCAGGTCCTCGAGGAGGTGCTTGCCGGTCACGTAGCTCGTGCCGTATCCGGGCTGGCGCAGGTAGAGCTGCTGCTCGAAGCCGAGCAGGTCGAGGTCCGGGCGCATCCAGCCGCGCGGCGTCCACTGCACCTGGAAGGCCTTCGCCTGCTGCAGGTCGAAGATGTTCGCGTGCGCGTACAGCGAAGCGAGGCCGCGCGCCGCGCGCTGGGCGAGCATGATCCAGACGATCTCGCGCGCGCGCGGCTGGTCGTCGAAGAGCCCTGCGTTCAGCATGAACTCTTCCATGGCGGTCGCCATGCCTTCCGAGCGGCTGTCCCAGATGTTGTAGAGGAGGGGGCCCCGGCGGATCGGGCTCGGGTGCGGCTCGTCGCGCATCCGCGCGAGGTCCCACCAGTGGTAGAAGTGCGTGTAGAGCGT
>DATMEC010000013.1:0-9786 GCA_035557125.1 Steroidobacteraceae bacterium | reverse complement strand
AGACGCGGCGGAATTGGCCGTTTCCGGGCCGAATGCCAGCATGAAACTAGGGACAGCCCGGCTGTCCAATGGCATATTGCGTGGCAAGAAAATGTTCGATCCGACGCAGACCCAGCCCCTGTCCTGGCGCATGCACCAGGGGAAGGCGATGCCGTGGGAGGACGTTCCGGTGGATCCGCCGAACCGCCAGGCACCGACCTTCGACGACTCGCCGCCGGAGCGCCTGTCCGAGCGCGGTTACCGCCTGCGCGCCCGCCTCGGCGGCGGCCGCCTGGGCGCCATCTACGAGGCCCAGGACGAGCTCTCCCGGAATTCCGGCAGCCAGCACTTCGTCGCGATCCTGCTGATCGACAGCCGCATCGCCTCGAAGGCGGGCTTCGCCGCCGACTTCGAGCGCGGCGCCGCCGAGCTCAAGTCCATCTCTCACCCGAACATCGTCAAGCTGCTCGAGTACGGCCGCGACCAGAACCGGTTCTACCTCGTCAACGAAATGCTCGAGAGCGCGTCGCTGCGCTTCGTGCTGAACGACGTTGGCACGCTGCCCGTTGCCGAGTCGACTGCCGTGCTGCGTGCGGTCGGCGACGCGCTGCAGTACCTGCACGCGAAGAACCTGGTGCACGGCAACCTCCGCCCGGACAACGTGCTCGTGACTTTCGGCTACGAGGTGAAGCTCCTCGACGTCGTTCCGACCGGCTGGCTCGTGAACCCGACCGACGCGCTCGGCGTGCCGGCGCGCGCGCCGGACAAGCGCGACGACGTCTTCGGGCTCGCCTGCCTCGCCTACGAGATGTTCGCGGGCCGCCACCCGTTCAACGGCAACTCGGCGCAGGAGGCTTACCGCGCGGGCATGGAAGCCGAGCGGATCGACGGCCTCGGCGAGAGTGAATGGCGCGCGCTCGCAGGCGCACTCACTGTGCATCGCGACGACCGTACGCCGAGCGTCTCGCAGTTCCTCGACGAGTTCGGCGTCGGCAGCGGCCAGAAGCTGAAATCCGTGGTCGCGACGGGTAACGCGCCTGCACCTGCCTACGAAATGCCGCGGCCGACCTACACCGCGGCCGAGCCGCCACCGGCACTCGCGCGCCCGGTCGTCGCCGAGCGGGCGATGCGCGGCAGGCCCGAACGCCGCGGCATCTTCGGCACGCTGTCCGCGCTGCTGCTCCTGCTCGGGCTCGGCGTCGCCATCTGGTATTACCAGGAGCCGTTGCGCGCGTTTTCGACCGATCTCATGACGGAAGTCGATACGCGGATCGACGCGGAACGCGCACCGGCTGCTAAAGCGCCCCTGCCTGCCCCCGAAAGCGCGCAAGCGCCGCTCGAGTCGGCGCCGGCCGTCACCGATCAGGAGCCCGCGATGGTGCTCGCGCCGGGCGCGAACGTGCCGGCCGACGCGAATGCCCGCGCTTCCGCGGGCGATGAGCCCGTGACCGCGCCGCCGCAAGAGCCGGCCGCGACCCAGACCCAGCCGGCGCCGCCACCGCCCGCAGCCGTCGAGCCCTCGCCGGGTGTCGCGGAACAGGCACCGGCGACGGTCACGCCGGCACCGGCGGTGCCGGCACCATCCGCGCCAGTTGCGACCGGTCCCACGCAGTTTGCGTTCCAGCAGGGTCTCGTGACCGTGCGCGAAGGCGACGTCGCCGCGCGCATCACGATCCGCCGCTCAGGCAGCCTGGCCGGCACGGCCTCGGTTTCCTGGTGGACGGAGCAAGGAACGGCCCGCGCCGACGCCGACTACGCCGACCTCGGCGCGCGCATCGAGCGCTTCGAGCCCGGCGAGGCGAGCCGCACGGTCTACGTGCCGCTCACCAACGACGCAGTGCGCGAAGAGCCGAAGAGCTTCCAGGTCCTGATCGGCCGCGGCGAAGTCGCGGACGACGCCGCCATGGTGCGCGTCGACATCATCGACGACGATTGAGCGGGAGTGCCGGCGCAGCTGCCGGCTTTCGCAACGACTCGCGGCACTGCGAGGGTGTGCAGCCGAATGCGCGCCGGAAAGCCGCCGTGAAATGGCTGTGACTCGAGAATCCCAGCGCAAGGGCCAGGCTCGTGAGGTCCGAGGCGCCCGGCAGGTCGACGAGCGCTCGGGCCAACCGAAGCTGCACGAGATACCGGTGCAAGGGCGCGCCTTCGACCCGGCGAAACACGTCCGTGAGATAGGCGGGTGAGGCGCCCGCGTGCCGTGCGACGTCTGCGAGGCTGATGCAGGCGGTCATGTGTGCCTCCAGGAACTCCTTGGTCCGGAGGATCAGGCGCCGCGTGGCGCGGCCGGGACGGCCACCGCTGGCTGCGTCGGCCTTCATTGCCGATCGAAGCAGGCCGACGATGCGCTCGTCCGCCGACAGGCTGTCCAGGTCTCCGCGGGCGGCGAGGTACAGGAACCGTGTCCGCAGCTCCTGTGCGCCGGCATCGAGGCGTTGGCTGCGGCGCCGGAACAGAGGATGTGCGTCGAGGGAGTCATGGCCGCTGGCCAGCTCGGCGAGGAGCGCGGCGTCGGGCGTGATGATCAGCTCTCCGAAGCCGCCGGAAACCGGCTTGCTCAGCGAAAAGCTCTCTCCGCTGGAAACGAACAGCACCTGATTCGCATCCCCGACGACGTCATCCTGACCGACGTGCCATACGAACAGGCCGCGATACGGCAGGCAGACCTGGAAGTCGGGTGAGAAGCTCGCGGGCGATTTCCCCGCGCGATCTCCTTCGCCCCGCAGGTTCTCGACGAGCGCAATGCTCGAGAGGGACATCCGCGAACGAGAGAGCAGCTGATTCATGAGAACCCAAAGATTTTGATAGCGCGGGCGTCCGGCCGCTCCGCTCAGAGCCAAAAATTCTGGTAGCCCGCGGCTGCCACACACACGAGAGTCCACCCACCCGGCGAAGTTCCGCGGGCGACCTGCAAGGAGAAGCGCCGTGAAGAATCGAAAGTCCGCAATTGCCCTGGCGGTCGCAGCGGCCATCGCCATGGTCGCCCATGGCGCACCGTTTGAAGCCTCCGGGGATCATTCGGCCGGCCAGTACAAGATCCGGCAGCTTCAGGGACTGGGCGGAACCAGCAGCAGGATCAACGGCATCACGGACTGGGGGCTTGCCACGGGATACTCGAACCTCGCCTCAGGCGCCCGGCGCGCCGCGCTGTGGTTCCTCGGCCGGCCTTTTCCCATCGAGCCGCTGGGCGGCACGCACAACAGCATCGCCTGGTCCGGAGCGAGCAACGCAGGACTCGCCGTTGGCATCACGCAGACGAGCGCGCCGCAAACGCGCGCGGACGGCTGGAGCTGCCGCGCCTTTTTCCCCGGTCCCGACGCCGCCACCTACACCTGCGTCGGCTTTGCCTGGGAGTGGGGAAAGCTGCACGAGCTGCCGCCGCTCGGCGGCAGCAACAGCTTCGCCGCCAGCGCCAACGGCAAGCGCCAGGTCGTCGGATGGTCGGAGATCGACCAGGTCGACGCGACCTGCAACTCCGCAGGCCAGCTCGGCTTCCACGCGGTCATGTGGGACCTGAACACCGATGAGACCATCGAACTGCTGCCGTTCGGCGACGACAGTGCAAGCGCGGCGACTGCCGTCAGCGACCGCGGACACGTCGTCGGCATCTCGGGACGGTGCGATCAGTCCGTCGGGCGCGAGTCCGCGCTGCGTGCCGTGATGTGGCATGACGGAACCGCAAGAGACCTGGGCAACGTCGGCGGAGAGTCGTGGCACACGCCGACCGCCGTCTCGCGCCGCGGCGACATCGTCGTCGGATTCGGAAATGCGCCCGGCGCCGGTCCCGACACGCCGAGCTTCCGCGCCTGGCTATGGACCGAGCGGACCGACATCAAGTGCAAGAAACGACCCGGCACGAACATCTGCGACCTCGGCACGCTGGATCGCGGCGGCACGGCCGAAGCCTGGGGCGTCAATGATCGAGGCCAGGTCGTCGGCACGGCCTGCTCGCCGAAGGGCTTCTGCCGGGCGTTCCTGTGGGAGAAAGGCAAGATGAAGGACCTGGACCAGATGAAAGGCCAGTATCCGCACCTCCTGTTGAATGCGATGGACATCAACAATCGCGGGCAGGTCACGGGGCGTGCGATGGTGGACCCGACTACGTTCGAGTCCTTCGTGGCGACGCCGCGCTGACCGAAGGGGACGCGCACCTTCATATTCGCGAAAGTGCGCGTCCCTTTCGCGGCTACCCCTTCGGCGCTGCCTTGGCCGCCGCGGACTTGCTGCCGACGCTTCCCGCGACCTTGACCGGCTGGCCAGGGCGCAGGCGCTCGCCCCCGCGCACGATCACGCGATCGCCCGCGGCGAGGCCGCCCGTCACTTCCACGCGCTCCTTGTCGCCGTTGCCGACGCGCACCGGCACGCGCTCCGCCAGGTTGCCCTTGCCGATGCGAAACACGTGCGCGCCGTCCGCGCGCACGATGACCGCGTCACGCGGGACCAGCAGCCCCGCGGACTGGCGCGCGGCCGGCAGGTCTACGCGCACGGCGGAGCCGATCGGCCAGCCCGGGCCGGTCATCGCGACGCGCACCTCAATCATGCGCGAGCGCTCGTCGCCGACGGGGACGATCGCGCGGATCTTGCTCGCCTTCTCCTGCGCGGCGCCACGCACCGTGACGGCCTGCCCGGCAGCCAGGTGGCCCGCCTCGGCGACCGGCGCGCGCGCCACGATTTCGACGTTCTCAGTGTCGGTCAGGCGTACGACCTCCGTGCCCGCGGCGACGAACTCGCCGAGCTGACGGATCCGCTCGGCGACGTGACCGGAGAATGGCGCGCGGATCGTCGCGCGCGCGATCGAGTGCCGCGTACTGTCGCCGGTCGCGCGGGCCTGCTCCAGTTCATGCTTCGCCATGTCGAGGCGCGCGGCAGCCTCTTCGATCTGGCTCTTCGAGGCGATGCCGTCGGGCAGCGCATTGAGGCGCGCAAGTTGCGTGTCGAGGAGCTGTGAGTTCGCCCCGAGCCGCGAGATCTGCGCGTCGTTCTCGCGCAGCTGAAGCTCGAGCGCGCGCGCGTCCACGCGCGCGAGCGGCGCGCCCTTCGCGACCCGCGCGCCGGCTTCCGCCACCCAGTCGAGGCGGCCCGTCACCTCCGCGGCGAGTCGCGCGTCGTTGCGGCTCACGACCGTGCCCGTCGCCGACACGGTCGACGCGGTCGAGCCCTTGACCACGGGCGCGACGGTGACGGGCGCCGGGGGCGGCTCCGCGTCCTGCGCCCAGGCCGCGCCGGCCGTCAGGGAGGAAACGGCCAGCGCGGCCGCGGTCACGCACCATGCAACGGAACGATTCTTCGATTTCATCCTGCACCCTCCTCGAGCGCGCCCCCTGCCGGCCGCACGACGGAGTCTTCCGTCGCGGGCTCGCCGAGGCGCAGGAGCGCCGGCAGGAGCACGAGCATGAACACGGTATTGACCAGCATGCCGCCCGCGATCACGGTGCCGAGCCCGCGGTACAGCGCGGCGCCCGGTCCGGGCACGAGGATCATCGGCAGCAGCCCGGCCAGCTGGCCGAGCGAGGTCGCGAAGATCGGCCGCGTGCGCTCCTCGAGCGCGTGGCGCACGGCGCTCCTGCGGTCCATGCCGCCGCGCTCCGCCGAGCGCGAGCTCTCGACCAGCAGGATCGCGTTGTTGACGGCGGCGCCCAGCAGGATGATGAAGCCGACCATCGTCAGCATGTCGAGCGTCTGCGGCGTGAAGAGGTTCAGGAACCGGATGCCGAGCACGCCGCCGAGGCTCGCGAGCGGCACTGTCAGCATGACCAGCAGGCTGTCCTTCGCGGAGCGGAACAGCGCCGCCATCAGCAGGAACAGCACGAGCAGCGCGAGCGAGATGTTGACGCGCATGTCAGCGAGCGCGGTCTCGAGGCTGCCGGCGTCGCCGGCGTAGCGGATGCCGCCGTCCGGCGGCAGCAGCGGCCGCAGGGCCGGGTCGACTTCCGTCTCCAGCTTCTCCATCGCCTGCTGCAGCGAGGTGCCGGGCGGCGCGACCACGTTGATGCCGATCGTGCGGCGGCCGTCCACGCGGCGCAGGCCCGTCGAGGCGACGGTCGGCTCGATGGTGACCAGCTCGCCGAGCCGCACGACGCCGCCGGTCGGCGTCGCGACCGGCACGGCCGCGAGCGCGTCCGGGCTTTCCCACCCGTTGGCGCGCAGGATCATGTCGAGGCGGCGCTCGCCGTCGAAGTGCTCGCCGACCCAGATGCCGTCGCCGAGCGCGCGCACGACGGTCGCGACGTTGGCCCGCGTCCAGCCGGACTCGCTGATCCGGCGGTCGTTCGGTACGAGCCGCAGCTCGGGCTCGGAAAGCTCGAGATCCTGGAACGACTGCACCTGCGCGCCCGGCATCTTCTCGATGATGACGTCCTGGGCCTTGCGGGCCGCCTCGAGCAGCGCGTCGAAGTCGGACGACTGCAGCCGCACCTCGATGTTGCGCCCGTCGCCGAAGCCGCCGAACAGGTTCCCCTGCTGCGCAAACACGTTGAGGTCCGGGAAGCCGGCGGTGATCTCCTCGTTCACGATCTTGCCAAGCTCGTCGATCTTCGAGGGATCGAGCGGGCGCACGCCGATCGAGCCGCCGCCATTCGGCCAGATCAGGATGTAGTAGTTCTTGAGCCGCGGCTCCTTCTCACCCGCCATGTAGGGCTCGAGGCGCTTCACCATCGGCTGCACGACCTCCGCGTCGATCGCGTCGACGTTCATGCCGGGCGGGAACTGGAAGAAGCCGTCGATCGCGTCGCGCTTGACCGGCGGCAGGTAGTCGATCGGCGGCAACAGCAGCCAGGTCAGCACGGCCGGCACGACGAGGCAGAGTCCGATCGTCAACTGGCGCCGGCGCGGGCTGTCGGTGAGCGCGGCCATGCGCTCGCCGAGCCGGCGCGGCCACTCGGCGGCCTTGCTCGTCGCCTCGGTCGGCTTGAGCCAGCGCGCGGCAGCGACCGGCAGGACCGTCATCGCCATCACGAGCGAGACCGCGATCGCGACCGAGATGGTGAGCGCGAGGTCGGCGAAGAGCTGGCCCTCGGTGTTCTTCATGAAGATGACCGGGATGAACACGATCACCGTGGTCAGCGTCGAGGCGAAGAGCGCGGGCCAGACCCGCGTCGCGCCCTCGAGCGCGGCCTGCGCCGGCGAGGCGCCGCGTTCCCGGCGCTGCAGGATGCTCTCGAGCACGATGGTCGCGGCGTCGAGCGTCATGCCGACGGCGAAGGCGATGCCGGCGATCGAGATGACGTTGAGCGTATGCCCGGTCACCAGCATCACCAGCACGGTCGCGAGCACCGAGACCGGGATCGCGATGCCGACCAGGAGCGTGGAGCGGAACTGGCGCAGGAACAGCCACAGCACGCCGATCGCGAGGATGACGCCTGCGACCAGGTTGCCGGTGACGAGGCCGATTGCCTGGTTGATGAAGACCGAGGGATCGAAGGACTGCTCGATGGCGAGTCCCATTTCGGCAAGCGGGCCCTCGCGCAACGCCCCGATTTCCTCCTTCACGGCATTCAGCGTCGCCAGCACGTCGGCGCCGGATTCCTTCAGGATCTGGATGCCGATCGCCGGGTTGTTGTTCTGCACCGCGAGCGAGTTCCGATCGCCGCGCTCGACCGAGATCGTCGCGACGTCGGCGAGGCGCACGGGCCGGCCGTCGCGCCAGTCGAGCACCAGTTCGCCGAGGTCGTCCGGCCGGTAACGGCCCGCGAAGCGCAGGGTGTACTGGCGCCGGCCGAGCTCGGCGAAGCCGCCGGAGACGTCATCGGCGCTGCCGGCGACGCTGACGATGGACGGTATCGGGATGCCGAGCTCCGCCGCGCGGTAAGGGTCGAACTCGATCCGCAGCTCGTCGGGCGCGCCGGCGTTGACGTTGATCGTGCCGACGCCCGGGATCGACTCGACGCGCGAGCGCATCAGGTCCTCGACCTCGCGCCGGTAGTTCTCGACCGGGCCCGGCGTGCCCGGCTTCAGCTGCACGAAGAACCAGGACAGCGTCTCGTTCGGCCCGCCGCCGCCGTTCTCGCCGAGCGAGATGCGCGGCGCGTCGGCGTCGCGTGGCAGCGGCGGCAGCTGGTTCATGCGCGCGATCACGTCGATGAGCGTGCGACCCATGTCGGTGCCGATCGCGAACTCGAGGTTGATGAACGCGCCGCCCGCGTTCGCGAACGACTGGATCTCCTGGAGGCCGGCGAGGCCGCGCAGCGCCTGTTCCTGCGGCTCGATCAGCTCGGCCTCGACCTCCGTGGGCGCCGCCGCGCGCCAGCCGGTGAAGATGGTGATGGCCGGCTCTTCGATGTCCGGGAAGAGCTGCACCGGCAGGCGGACCAGCGCGACCAGCCCGAGCACGACGATGAGGCCGACGCCGACGGCGACGCCGATCGGGCTCTTCAGTGATCTTGCGGTCAGGTTCACGCGGGTCTCCCTGCTCGAGGGAACTGATGCGGCAACGGTGCAAAGGGTTGCAACGCCCTTGCCTGCACCATTCTAGGAACGGGGGGTGACGGCGGGCTTACGGGGGCCAACGGCCCGGCGCGGGCGGCAGCCGTTTCGTCGAATCGAAGGGGACGCGCCCCTTCATATTCGCAAAGGGGCGCGTCCCCTTCATGAATATGAAGGGGCGCGTCCCCTCCGTAGAATCACCGGATGTCCGTCAACGCCCCAGTGCAGTACCGCGCGGTCCGCCTCGAGGCGCCGGGCCGGAAGCTCGTTGACACGACGCTCGACGCGCCCGCCCCTGGCGCCGGTGAACTGCTCGTCCGCGTGCGCGCCGCGGGAATCTGCCATTCCGATGCGCACTACCGCGCCGGCATCGGCTCGACGAATCATCCGCTCACGCTCGGTCACGAGGTCGCGGGCCTCGTCGAATCGGTCGGCAGCGGCGTCGCGTCGCATCGCGCGGGCGATCGCGTATGCCTGCACTACCTCATCACCTGTGGCGCCTGCCGAGACTGCCGCGCCGGCCGCGAACAGTTCTGCGCGACCGGCCAGATGATCGGCAAGGACCGGGACGGCGGCTATGCCGACCTCATCCGCGTACCGGCGGGGAACGCACATCCCCTCCCCGACTTCGTCCCCTTCGAGCAGGGCGCGATCCTGATGTGTTCCTCGGCGACCGCCCTGCATGCGCTGCGCAAGGCGCGCGTCGGCACGGGCGACACCGTTGCGGTCTTCGGCATCGGCGGGCTCGGCGTCTCCGCGATCCAGCTCGCACGCGCGCTCGGCGCCGCCGAGGTCTACGCGGTGGACGTCAATCCCGCGAAGCTCGCGCTCGCGAAGCGCCACCGCGCCGTCCCGGTCGACGCGCGCGCCGCCGACCCCGTGCCGGCGATCCGCGCAGCGACCGGCGGGCGCGGCGTCGATGCCGCGCTCGAGCTCATCGGCTTCGCGCGCACGATGGAGCAGGCCGTCGAGGTGCTCGCGCCGCAGGGCCGCGCGGCGCTCGCCGGCCTCACTCAGGAGCGCATGTCGATCGCGCCGTATCGCGACGTGCTGAACCGGGAGGCCGAGATCATCGGGGTGTCCGACCATCTCGCCTCGGAGATCGGCGAGCTGATGCAGTTCATCGAGCGCGGCGAGCTCGATCTCGCGGACGCCGTCACGCGCGTCGTCGCGCTCGAGGCCGCCGCGATCAATGGCGTGCTGGACGACCTCGAGGCCTTCCGCGACGATGTGCGCACGGTGATCCGTCCATGACCCAGAACATCCCGCATTCCGAGGAAGTCGTCCCGGCCGCCGAGGTCCAGGCGGCGCTCGACCGCATGGCCGGCGAGATCACGGCGCGGCTCGCAGGCCAGAACCCGCTCGTCGTCACCGTGATGAATGGCG
>DATMEC010000012.1:0-18340 GCA_035557125.1 Steroidobacteraceae bacterium | reverse complement strand
GCCTTCGCCATGCTGCTCGCGCTCACGCGCCGTCTTGCCGACTACCATGCGCTCGTTGCGAGCGGGAGCTGGCAGCAGGCCGGGCAGTTTTCAGTCTTCCCCTTTCCGATACGGGAACTGCAGGGACGGATCCTCGGGATCGTCGGGCATGGCACGCTCGGCAAGGCAGTAGCCGGGATCGCGGGGGCCTTCGGCATGCAGGTCGAGATCGCGAATCGACCGGGCGGCGCGCCAACTTCGGGCCGGAGCGATCTCGCCGAGCTGCTGCCGCGGCTCGACGTGCTTTCGCTGCACTGCCCGCTCAATGACGCGACCCGTGGCCTGATCAGCTGCGAGCGCCTGGCGCGCATGAAGCCGGATGCCGTGCTCATCAATACGGCCCGCGGCGCGCTGGTGGACACGAAAGCGCTCGCCGACGCGCTGAAGGGCAACCGTCTCGGCGGTGCCGGCATTGACGTGCTCGAGCGCGAGCCGCCGCCGCCGGGCCATCCGCTCCTCGATCCGTCGATCCCGAACCTCATCCTCACGCCACACGTCGCATGGGCCGCGCGCGAGGCGCGCCAGCGCTGCCTCGACGAGCTCGCGCTGAACGTCCTCGCGTTCCTGTCCGGCGGCCGCCGGAACCGGGTCGATTGACTCAGTCGAGGAATTTCCAGGTCTCTGCGCCGTCGAAGCGGCGCACGCGCGCCTTCGCGATGACCGCGGGATCGCAGTTGCGCATGTTCACGCCGACCCGGCCGTCCGTCATCTTCCGCGTCCGCTCGTGATGCAGCACGCAGCCGCAGTGACGACAGCGGACGTAGCGGATCATCCGGTCGCCCCAGGCGTAGGTCTCGACGTCGCGCCTGTGGTAGCGCCGTCGAATGGCGCTCGAGTCGTAGTAGGCCCACAGCCCGCCGTTCCGCCGGCAGATCGAGCAGTTGCAGGAGAGGAGCCGCCGCGGCGCACGCGGCAACTCGAGCCGCAGGGCCCCGCAGTGGCAGGACGCCTCGATCACCGTGCCGCCTCCCCGTCCAGCTTGGTGAGCCGGTCAACGACGAGCGTCGTCACGACGTCCGAGCCGACGTTCACCATCGTCCGAGTCATGTCGAGCAGCCGCTCGACGCCGAGGATGATGCCGATCCCTTCCGGCGGGATGCCGAATGCAGCCAGGAGCCCGGCGACGAGCGGAAGTGCGCCGCCGGGGATCGCGGACACGGCGACGGCGGAGAGCACCGCGAGCAGCACCAGGGTCGCCTGCTGAACGAGCCCGAGCTCGATGCCGAAGACCTGGGCGACGAACAGGACCACGCAGCCCTCGAACAGCGCCGTGCCCGACATGTTCATCGTGGTGCCGAGAGGCAGCACGAAGCCGGCGACGGGCGCGCGCACCCCGAGGTCCTCGCGCGCGGCCGCGAGCGCCGTGGGCAGGGTCGCGGCGCTCGAGCTGGTCGAGAACGCGGTCACCAGCACGGGCCGCATCAGCTTGAACGTTTCGATGGGACTGCGGCGCGCGAGGAACCTGAGCCAGATCGACATCGTGCCGAACAGGTGCAGCAGCATCACCAGGATGCAGCCTGCGACGAACATCCCGAGTGCGACCACGATGTCCCAACCGATCTTCACCACGACGCTGTACATCATGGCCGGCACCGCGTAGGGCGCGAGCCGGAGCGCGAAGTGCACGATTCCGGTCATGAGGTCGTTGACGAGGCCGAGGCCGGAGCGCAGCTGCTCGCGCCGGTCCTCCCGCAGCTTGACCGCCGCGGCGCCGACTAGGATCGCGAACAGGATCAGCGGCAGCACGTCGCCGAGGCGGTTGCGGTCGTTGCCGACGAAGGCGCCGAACAGGTTCCGCGGCATGAACATCTCGACGATCGCCATCGGCGTCACGTCCGGCTGATCCGCGCGCTTCGCGACGTGCTCCGCGGCCGCGCCGCCGTACTCCTCGAGGAGCTGGGCCCGGGCCTCGGGCGCGAGCGCAGCGCCCGGCTCGAGGACGTTCATCATGACGAGGCCGAGCGTCACCGCGATCGCCATGTTCAGGAAGAACAGCACGAACGTCCGCACCGCAAGCGGCCCGAGTGTCGAGAGATGCTCGAGCTGGGCGACGCCCATGGCGAGCGACGCGAAGACGAGCGGGATGACCACGAAGAACAGCAACCGCAGGAAGACCTGCCCGAGCGGGTCGAGCACGAGCGTCGCAAACTCGCGGGCGCCCTCGAGGAAATCCGGCGCGAAATCGCCGATGAGCAGCGTGACGCCGCCCGCCAGCGCGCCGATCACGAGGCCGATCAGGATCCTGTTGGCAAGCCGGGCGCCCGCGTCCGCCGTCATGTCGTCGTCCCCCGGCACCGGCCGGCGCCCGCAATGTTAACCTCCGGGGCCGCCATGAAGCTCCTCCTGTTGATCGCCACGGCCATACTCGCCGGCTGCTCCACCATCGGGCCGGCAGCCGAGCAACTCTACCCGGCCCACGCGGTTTCGGAGGAGCGCGTCCCGGTGATCCTGATCCCGGGCCTGCTCGGCTCACGCCTGGAGCGAGCCGGGGATGGCACTGAAGCCTGGCCCGGCGGCACGCGCAAGCTGCTGACCAGCGACTACGCGGAGCTGGCGCTTCGCATCGATCCCGAGACGCTGGAACCGGTCGACGACGGGCTGGTGCCGGGCGGCATCTTCGAGAGCGCGGCCGGCAGGGACTTCTACCGCCGTCTCATGCGGGAACTGCGCCAGGCGGGCGGCTACCGGCAGATGCGCACGGGCCGCCCGGTCGTGCAGCAACGCGCGCGCCTCTACATCTTCACCTACGACTGGCGCCAGGACATCGTGAAGACGGTCGGCAAGCTCGACGAGCTGATCGAGCAGGTCCGCCGCGACTATCGCGACCCGTACCTGCGCGTCGACGTCATCGCGCACAGCATGGGCGGGCTCGTCGTGCGCTACTTCGAGCGCTACGGCACGGTGGACGTGCTGGACGGCAACTCGTTTCCGGTCACCGGTCTCGGCCTCTCGAAGCTGCGCCGCGTCGTGCTGCTCGGCACGCCGAACCAGGGCACCGTCACCGCCGTCCACAAGTTCCTGAACGGGTACCGGGTGGGGCTTTCCGCGCTGCCGACCGAGGGCGTCGCGACCATGCCGTCCACCTTCCAGACTTTCCCGCATCCGCTGGTGGAATGGGCCGTCAACATCCGCGGCAAGCCGCTCGACTTCGACGTCTTCGACGTGGGTTTCTGGCGCCGCTACGAATGGTCGATCTTCGACCACCTCATCCAGCGCCGCATGGACCGCCGCCGCGACGTCTGGCCGGCGCAGGACGTCTTCGAGCGCTGGTTCGAAAAGCGCCTCGAGCGCGGCCGCCGCTTCGCGTGGTCGCTGATGGTGCCGGCAGGCCAAGTGCCGCTCGTCAAGCCGCTGCTGCTCGGAGCCGACTGCGTGCCGACGCCGCGGCGCCTCGTGTTCGAGAATGTCGGCGGCGATGCGATCGCGCGACTGCTTCCCGAGCAGATCCTCGAGCCCTCGCCCGGCGTCGACTACGAGGCGCTGATGTTCGCGCCGGGCGACGGCAGCGTCACCCTGGCCTCGCTGCTGTCGCGCCAGGACATGAGCCCCGAGGTCCCTGCGTACGAGCAGGAAGGCCTGGAACCGGGCCGGGCAGTGATCGTCTGCGAGAGGCACGACGCGCTGACGAGCGACGACGCGCTGATCGATGCGCTGATCGAATACCTGCTGGCACCGGAACCTCCGGCTACTGCGGCGCCGCCGTGAACCCGTGGCGGGCAAAGATTGCCTGCGCCTTAGCCCGCCCGAGGTACGCGACGAACTCTGCCGCGGCCTCCGGGCTGCCGCGGATCGTCGCAGCGGGATACACGATCGGCGGGTGGGTCCCGGCGGGGAACGCGCCGACCACCCGAACCTTCGTGTCCACGCGCGCGTCCGTGCGGTAGACGATGCCGAGCGGGACCTCGCCACGGCTCACGTAGGCAAGCGCCGCGCGCACGTTCTCCGCGGGCACGAGCCGCGACTCGACGTCCTTCCAGGCGCCCAGCGACGTGAGCGCGGCTCTTGCGTAGCGCCCAGCCGGCACCGAGTCCGGGTCGGCGAGCGCGAGCCGGCCTCCACCCAGCGCGGCAGAGAGCCGCAAGCCCGGCTCGATCGCGAGCTTCAATTCGCTGTCCGCGGGCGCGACCAGGACCAGCTCGTTGCCCGCGACGTCCCGGCGAGTCGCGAGGTCGATGACGCCGAGATTCGCAAGGTAGTCCATCCACTCGACGTCGGCCGACACGAAGACCTGCGCCGGGGCGCCCAACTCGAGCTGGCGCGCGAGCGCCGAGCTTGCGGCGAAAGAGAAACGGGTCGCGATGCCGGTGTCCACGCGGAATCCGGCGCCGATCTCCTGCAGGACGTCGGTCATGGACGCGGCGGCAAAGACCGTGATTTCCGCACGTGCGGGGTCGTCGGCCTCCGCGGCCGGACGGAGCGCGAGCAGCGCGAGCGTGACGGCGAAGCCGAGTCGCGCAAGGGCCTCGAGCCGGGTCATGCAGTTTCTCCGGCCGTCGGCAGGGTTTGCCCGCGAATCGACACGGACTTCACCAGCACGCGCAGGGAGAGCCCCGGCCGCACGCCGAGGTCCCGTGTCGCCGCGTTCGTGATCCGCGCAACGACCTGCGGGCCGCCGATGTCGAGCAGCACCAGGTCCGTGTGGCTGTCGTCGCGCGTGACGGACACGACCGTCGCCGACATCGAGTTCCTGACGCTGAGGCCGGCCGGTTCACCGAGCGCAAGGATGAGGTCTCGCGCGAGGAGCTGCACGCGCACACGCCGGCCGATCGGCTCGTCGGAGAGGATGCGAAGCTCGCTCGAACCGAGCCGCAGGCGGGCGAACCCCGATTCGATTTCCCGCTCGACGATCTCGCCGTCGAGCACGGCGCCGATCGCGTCGGGACCCGTGATCGAGCGCAACGCGGGGTCGAGGCTCACGGCCCCGAGCTCGCCGGACGCGATCACGCGACCCTGCTCCATCAGCACGAGGTGCGTCGCGAGGCGCAGCACCTCGTCGAACTGGTGGCTCACGTACACGACCGGAATCGCCAGCCGGCCGCGCAGCCGGTCGAGGAAGGGCAGCACCTCGTCGCGCAGCGCTGCGTCGAGCGAGGCGAGCGGCTCGTCGAGCAGCAAGAGCCGCGGCTGGGAAAGCAGCGCGCGGCCGATCGCGACGCGTTGCCGCTCGCCGCCCGACAGGTGGTTCGGGCGCCGTCCGAGCAGCGGCCCGAGGCCGAGGAGCGCGACGACCTCCTCGAACGGGATGGCCGCTTTCCCGCCCGGCACGCGCTTCAGGCCGTAGCGGAGATTGGCCTCCACGTTACGATGCGGGAAAAGCCGCGAGTCCTGGAACACGTAGCCGATGCGGCGCCGTTCCGCGGGCATGCGCGTGCCGGCCGCCGTGTCGTCGAGCGTGATGCCGCCGAGCCGCACGGTCGCCTCGTCCGGCTCGAGGAGCCCCGCGATCACGTTGACGAGCGTCGTCTTGCCGCAGCCCGAACGGCCGAACAGCGCGACGATGCCCGCGTCCCCGACCTCGAACGCGGCGTCGAGCGTGAAATCTCCCAGCTGCTTGCGGACCGCGACCTGCAGCATCACTGCCCCAGGTAGCTGCGCAGGCGCCGCGCCAGCCATTCCGAGAACAAGAGCCCGCCAAGGCCGAGCGTGAAGGAGATCGCCGCGAGGCGTGCCGCGAGCGCCTCGCCGCCCGGAGACTGGATCGCCGTATAGAGTGCGAGCGGAAGCGTGCGTGTCTCGCCGGGGATGTTCGAGACGAACGTGATCACGGCACCGAATTCCCCGAGACCGGCCGCGAAAGCCGTCACGGCGCCGGCGAGCATGCCGGGCAGCATCAGCGGCAGCGTCACGGTCGCGAAACGGTCGAAGGGGCCCGCCCCCAGCGTACGCGCGGCCTCCTCGAGGCGCCGGTCCACGGACTCGAGCGAGATCCGGATCGAACGCACGATCAGCGGGAACGACATGATGGCCGTCGCGAGCGCGGCGCCCGCGGTCGTGAAGACGAGCTGTACCCCGAACTGCCGGTCGAGCCAGCCGCCGATCGGTCCGCGCGCGCCGAACAGCACGAGCAGGAAGTAGCCGACGACCACCGGCGGCAGCACGAGCGGCAGGTGCACGAACGCGTCCAGCACCGTGCGCCCGACGAAACGACGGCGAGTCAGCAGCCAGGCGATCACGGTGGCGAACGGCAGGCTGAACAGCACGCTGCGCCCGGCCACGGCCAGGCTGAGCCGGAGCGCCTCCCACTCGACCGGGCCGAGCAAATCCATCAGCCGGGATTCGCCGCGCGCGCGGCGTAGGCGCAGAAGCCGCACTCGGGGCCGGGCGCAGGCGGCAGCGGCTGGCCGACCAGGCCGACGGCGCGCCGGAAGACCTCGAGCACCCAGGCGTCGTTGCCGTCGTAGGGCACGAGCGCGGTCCGGAAGCACAGCTTGTCGCCGAAGTCCGCGGCGCGGCCGTCGCCATTCGTGTACACGAACCAGCCGCGGTCGCTGACCTCGAAGCCCTGCCGCCGGACCAGGAACTGGTAGACGTCCAGCTGCCGGCGGTAGGACGGGAACAGGGTGTCCGTGGTCGGAAAGACGTTGCGCGCGGTCGCCTTGTAGTCGGCGACGATCAGCTCTCCGGTGCGCGCCCGCCAGATATCGTCGACCGCACCGAACAGGGTCCAGCCGGTCTCCCCGTCCAGCCAGCGCACACCCGTGAAGTTGTGGCGCCAGCGGCCGAGGTCCGGGTGCTGGAACGGCACGGCGTCGAGGCCGGCCGAGGCGAACAGCGGGTGCGGCTCGCCGGCCGCCCGGTAACGGTCGAATTCCGCCTTCATCAGCGTGTCCACGGCATTGTTGAGAGTGAACGGCGGCCCGCTCGGCCGCGGAATGCCGCGTGCGACGTCCAGGTAAAAGCAGCGGGGACATTCCGCATACAGCTCGATCTTCGACCGGCTGAGCTGTTTGCGCTGCAAAGAACGGCTGGCCATGGGGCTCATATTGTAGGATCAACGGCCGGGATGCCCGTCGGTCGGGCCAGGGGAGAATTCAACATGAAGCGCTTGGCAATCGTCCTGTCGTTCCTCGTTCTCCCGTGCGCGGAGGCGACGGAAACCGTCCCGCTCGGGTCCGACACCGCGGTCCAGCAACTGCGATCCGCGGTGGGCCTGTGGGACGTCGAGACCACGCAGTTCACCGACGACGGCGCCGTCGCGCGGGTTGCCTGCGGCACCTACCGGTTCGACTGGGTCGTCCCTGACCGCGTGCTCGCCGGCCGGTCGAGTGTCCCTGACTGGAAGGAGACTTCGGGCATCCTCTTCTACGTCAACGAGCGGCGCTCGACGATCGAAATGGCCTCGGTCGGCGCCGAAGGCGAATTGCAGTTGATGCGCGTCACGCGCTTCAACGTCGGGCCGGACCGGCTCGAGGCTCGCATGGACGTGAGCACGGACGGCGGCAACAGCTGGAAGCCGGGCCACCACCAGGTGTTCCGGCGCGCAGCGACGGGCAGCACGAGCTCAGCCGGCGGGCTCAAGTACCGGCGGCGGTCGCAGCCCTACGTACCACTCACGTAGCACGCCCACGTATGCGCGCGTGAAGCGCACGGCGTCCTCGCGCGTCAGGTGCGAGAGCTCCGGCAACTCGAAGCCCTGCATGTCCGGGTAGTCCTCGAAGTGGATGCCGAGGACGTCCGCCTCGCGCAGCATCCGGTCCCACGTCCGGTCGCGCGGCGTGTTTTGCTGCTCGCGCTCATAGTAGCCGCCCGATGACGGCGGACGAATGAAGACGACGTCGCCGCCCCGCGCGCGGATCATGGCGACAGACCCCCGCACGTCGGCGCAGATTCGCGCGATCAGTGCTTCGTCGGGCGGCCCCAGCCCGCGGCCGAGCCATACCCGGATCGCGTGCTCACGCAGGCTCTCATTCGTCTCGATCTCCCGCCACAAGTGGTACTGGCGGTCCTCGTAATTCTCCGACAGCTTCCAGGGCCGCAGGAACGGGCCCGGTATCTTCCCGCGGTTCCGGATTTCGAGCTGGTCGATGAGTTCGGTCAGCGAGTACTGGTTGTCGAGGAAGGCCAGGTATCGCGACAGGAACCGTCCGATGTGGTGACCGGTGCGTTTCGCCGGACCCTCGTCTTCCCAATAGTCGAGCACACCCTCGAACGCGGGGTGCCCGCGTCCCACGCGGAAGAACTGCTCCGGCGTCACGTCGATGAGCACGAAGCCGTCGAAACGCGAGTTCACCGCGAGGTCCCGCAGGAACTGCTGACCGCTCATGCCCGGGAGCGCGAGCTGCACAGGACGCCGGCCCGTCATCTCCGCCCAGACGTCGAGATTCGTGTCGAACAGGATGCGCGAGCCGCCGACAATGACGACGCCGTCGTGATCACCCGATGCGATCTTGCGGCGCTCCACCGCCCAGGCTGACTTGCCGTCGCCGAGGTCGCCAGCGACGAGCCCGAGATCGCGCATCTTCCATTCCCACGCCGCCACCGCCACGACCACCAGCGCGAGCACCAGCCAGCCGATGGCGCCAAGCCGGGCTCGCGGGATTTCCCGCTCCGTGACGACATCCTGCTCGTGAAGCTGTTTCATGCGCTAGAACTGGAAGTAGATGAAGGCTTCGCCCGCGCCCTGGGCGATGATAACCGCGAACAGCATGGCGGCTGCCACGGCGCCCGTCAGCCACCACGGCATGCGCGAGACCACTTCTTCCAGCGTGACGTTTCGCATCAGCCACTGGACGACGAGGATACTGGCGGTGATGGCAGCGACCTTGATCATGTAGATCGTCGGCAGCACCGGGTCCGCATCGGGGGCGAACCCGAACATGCCGGCCAGCACGCGTGCCGCACCGTCGAAGGTCGTGGCGCGGAAGAACACCCAGGTGATGTTGACGAGTGCATAGGTGAGGAGCGCAAGCGCGAGGCGGTTCCAGGCGCCCGCCGGGTCGCCCGCGACGCCGGTCCGCGAGCGGACCCAGCGCTCGACCGAGAGATAGAGCCCGTGCAGGCCGCCCCACACGACGAAGGTCCAGCTCGCGCCGTGCCAGAGGCCGCCGAGCAGCATCGTCAGCATCAGGTTGACGTAGGTGCGCGCCTCGCTGCCGCGGTTGCCGCCGAGCGGGACGTAGAGGTAGTCGCGCAGCCACGTGGACAGCGAGATGTGCCAGCGCCGCCAGAAGTCGGAGAAGCCAATCGCCGCATAGGGCATGCGGAAGTTGTCCGGCAGCGCGAAGCCGAGGCAGAGCGAGGCGCCGACCGCTGCGGTCGAATAGCCGGCGAAGTCGCAGAAGATCTGTCCCGAGAACGCAAGCGTCCCGAGCCAGGCGTCCGCGAACCCGACCGGCCCCGACGCGCCGAACACGGCGTCGGCAGCGCTCGCGAGGCCGCCGTCCGCAATGACCACCTTCTGGAACAGCCCGAGGATCAGCAGGCCGAGCCCCCAGAGCATCTGGTCGCGCGTCGCCTGGCGCGGAACCTGGAACTGCGGGACCAGCTGGGTCGGCCGGACGATCGGGCCCGCGACGAGGTGCGGGAAGTAGGTGACAAACAGCGCGTAGTCGAGGAACTTCGGGATCGGCTTCGACCGGCCGAGATAGACGTCGAGCGTGTACGACATCGTCACGAAAGTGTAGAACGAGATGCCGACCGGCAGCACGATGTCCCAGGCGGGCGGCACCCACGTGATTCCGAACGACGCCATCAGCGCCTGCCAGTTCTGCAGCAGGAATTCGCCGTACTTGAAGAAGCCGATGAAGCCGAGGTTCACGGCGACTGAGATCACGAGCCAGGAGCGGCGCACGGCGCGGCATTTGTCGCGCGACGCGTAGATGCCGCGCGCGATGTACCAGTCGACGATCGTCGAGCCCCACAGCAGCAGGATGAACGGCGGGTTCCACGCCGCGTAGAACACGTAACTGGCGACGAGCAGGTTGAACTTCTTCGCGGTCCACGGGAACGGCAACCGGTGCAGCACCAGCACCACTGCGAAGAACACGAGGAAAGTCAGTGAGTTGAAGACCAACGACGCGCCCTTGTTCTGGTTATTTCGCGTTCGGCGGCGCGTATACTACCGCGGCTAACAACGAACCGGGGAGGCCCCATGTCCATACGTAACTTGCTCGCATTGACCCTTGCCACCGCGCTGCTGGCGACCGCCTGCGCGAAGAAGGAAGAACCCAAAGCCGAAGCACCCGCCGAGCCTGCGGCGCCAGTGGTCGACCTGGCCGCCGAGGAACAGGCGATCCGCAACCGCTCCGGCGAGTGGATGAACTACGCGAACTCACGGGACGCAGCGTCGATCGCCAACAAGATCTTTGCGGCCGATGGCGTCCTGATCGCCGACGAGAAGGCCCACAAGGGCACGGCCGCAGTCCAGGCCGCGATGGAAGCCGAGATGAAGGCCAACCCGAAATCGCTCGTCACGTGGACGTCCGACCAGGTGCGCGTCTCCACCGGCGGCGACTTCGCCATGGAAAACGGCAGCTTCAACTTCGATCCCGACGGCGACGGCAAGAAGCCGGCCGTCCAGGGCTCGTTCGCGACGACCTGGGCCAAGGTCGACGGCGAATGGCGCGTGCTGTCCGATGCGGGCGGCGAGAACGTGGCGGCACCGACGACCTGAGGCCGCGGCTCCCGCCGCTTGAGCTCACGCTCTTCCGTCGAATCGCCCGGGCTGCACCGCGGCCTCGGGCGATTCGACGTCGTCGCGCTGTGCGTCAACTCGATCGTCGGCGCGGGCGTATTCGCCCTGCCGGGCACGCTCGCCCTCGATGCGGGCCGCTACAGCCTCGCAGTGATCCTCGTCGCCTTCGTGGTCGTCGGCTTCCTCGCGCTGTCGCTCGCGGAGGTGTCTAGCCGCTATGACGTCACCGGCGGCCCGCAGGTGTACGCCGAACGCACCTTCGGGCCCGTGGCGGGATTCACCGTCGGCTGGCTGTTCTCGGTCTCGCGCCTCGCCTCCTACGCGCTGATCGCCAAGATCATGCTCGACTACGCGGCGGCATTGTGGCCGGTGCTGGCGGCCCCGATTCCGCGCGCCGTCGCCATCACCGTGTTCACGCTCGTCCTGACCGTCATCAACGTGCGCGGCGTCACGCGCGGCGCCTGGATCGGGAACCTGCTCACCATCGCCAAGATGCTCCCGCTCGGCCTGATCGCGATCGCGGGCCTCTGGTTCGCGGGCTGGAACGAGATTCCCTCAACCGCGCCGCGCGAGCCGGACGGACTCACCGACGCCCTGCAGCTCGCCCTGTTCGCCTGCGTCGGCTTCGACGTCGCCGCGATCGTCGCCGGCGAGATGCGCGACCCGCGCCGCGACCTCCCGGTCAGCATCCTCGGCGGTCTCGCGATCTCCTGCCTGCTGTACCTCCTGCTCATGATCGCCTGCTTCGGCGTGCTGCCCGACACGGCGGCCGCGAAGCTGCCGCTTGCCGACGTCGCCGAATCCTTCATCGGCCCGGCCGGCGCGACGCTGATGGCGATCGCCGCGGTCGTCTCCTGCGCCGGCGGACTCGCGGTGCAGATGCTGGTGTCGCCGCGCAACATCTACGCGCTCGGGGAGTCCGGCGACCTGCCACGCGCCATCGTCGCCGTGCACCGGACTTTCCGCACGCCCTGGGTGGCGATCGTCGTATATGCGTCGCTGTCGTGGCTGCTGACGATCACGGGCACTTTCAAGTACCTGCTGGCGATCTTCGTCATCTCGCGGATGCTGGCTTACGGCTCGACGGCCGCGGCGCTGATCGTCCTGCGCCGGCGCGAGGGTCCCGCCCCCGTCCCGGTGCCGGGCGGCGTCGTGATCTCCGTGCTGGCACTCGCGGCCTGCGTCGCGCTGTTCGCGACGTCCTCGGTCCTGGCCCTGCGCGACGTCGCGATCGTCGTGGCCGTCGGGTTTGCGATCCGCGCCTTCGTGCGCCGGCGCAACAGGGAGATTCCATGAAGAGGCGTGATTTCCTGGCCACCGGTGCAACGCTTGCGGCCTATGCGCCGCTCACTGGTTGGACCGCGGTGCTCAAGGACGTCGGCGATGTCGCTGCACGAAGCCTCGACGGCGGGGACCTCGCCCTGCGCGGCGCGACCGTCGAGGACTTCGCCGCCGGGCTGCGCGGCGACCTGCTGCTTCCGGGCCACGTCGGCTACGACGCGCGACGCCGCGTCTGGAACGGCATGTTTGACCGCAAGCCGGCGCTGATTGCCTGCTGCACCGGACCGGCAGACGTGCGCCGGGCCGTCGAGTTCGCGCGCGACAACCGGCTGCTGACCGCGGTGCGCGCCGGCGGGCACAGCGTGTCGGGCAAGTCCACCTGCGACGGCGGGCTCGTGATCGACCTGCAGCAAATGCAGGGCGTGCGCGTCGATCCGGGAGCGCGGCGCGCCCATGTTGAAGCGGGCTCGCTGCTCGGCCTCCTCGACCGCGAGTCCACGGCGCACGGACTTGCGACGACAGCCGGCACGTACTCGGACACGGGCGCCGCGGGCCTGACGCTGAGCGGCGGGTTCGGCCGCCTCGGCCGCCGCTTCGGGCTCGCCTGCGACAACGTCGCATCTTTCGACGTCGTCACCGCGGACGGGCGGTTCGCGCGTGCGAGCGACGACGAGAACCCTGACCTCTACTGGGGGCTGCGCGGCGGCGGCGGCAACTTCGGCGTCGTGACGTCCATCGAGTACCGGCTGCACCCGATGAACCCGGTCGTTCTCGGCGGCTTCGTCGCCTGGCCCTGGGAGCAGGCGCGCGACGCCGCCCGCTTCTATCGTGACATCGCGGGCGACGCCCCGGAAACGGTGAATCTCATTCCCGCCTGGTACTGGAATGCAGGCAAGCCCGAATTCGGCGTCGGGGTCTGCTGGTCCGGGGACCATGCAGAAGGCGAGGAATGGCTCAGGCCTCTGCGCACATTCGGCAAGCCTTCGTTCAACGAGGTCCAGCCCACGCCCTACGTCGCGATCCAGTCAAAGGACGACGCGTCCGCGCCCCATGGCATCCGCAGCTACGCGAAGAACGGGTTCCTCGGCAGCCTCACGGACGACGGCATCGACCTGATCATGGACGTCCTGGCGCGCACGCCCAGTCTGTACGACATCTTCTGCGACCACTGCGGCGGGGCGTATTCGCGCATGTCCGCGGATGCGACGGCGTTCCCGCGGCGCGACATGCAGTTCGTGCTCGCGATCTGGAGCGGCTGGCCGACGGCGGACGGCATCGAAGAGAAAGTCGCGATGATGCGCGCCGCCTGGCGCGAGCTCGAGCCGCTCACGCAGGGCTTCTATAGCAACTACACCGGCAGCGACATCGTGACGACCGGGCAACGGGAAAACTTCGGGCCGAACTTCGAGCGGCTCGTCGCGCTCAAGGCCAAGTATGACCCGATGAACCTGTTCCGGCTCAATGCCAACGTGCCGCCTAAGGCCTGACGACGCTCAATCCGGCCAGGCCCGATCCTCGAACTGGCACCGGGCGGCCGCCCTCGCCGTTGCGGCGATCTTCGAGCGCGACTGCGCGACCTCTGTCTCGAGTGCAGTGCCGGCGGCGAGCGCGGAAGCGCGTTCGACCTGGCGCCTCGATTCGTCCAGGCATCCCGCCTCGAGCAGGAGCTCGGCAAGGTTGTTGCGGGCCGCCGCGTCGTCCGGGTCCAGCATGACCGCGCGCGACCAGGCGTCAGCCGCGGCCGCACGGTCGCCGTCCGCGTAGGCAATGTTTCCCCGCCCCAGCCAGGCATGCGGCTCCTTCGGCCAGCGCGCAATCGCGGCGTCATAGGCCGCTGCGGCTACCCGCCGCTGTCCCGCCGCCTCGAGGCCGGCGGCCGCCGCGAGGTACCGCGCAGGTTCGGCATGCGGGGGTATGTCGCCCGGGCGCAGCGTCGTCAGGGCGAAGCGGCCGCCACGATGCCAGGTACCCGCGAAGCGCTGCCACTTCATCTCGAGGCGCCGCTCGCGCCCGGACCTCAATATGGCGCGGTTGCGGTCCGCGTCGTAGCCGATGAGCACCGCGTAGTGCCACCGCGGCAGCCGGGTCGCGCCCAGGTTCTGCAGCACCAGCACCGGGCGGCCGGCCTGCAGTTCCTCGACCATCTCGTCGGCCGTCGTCGCGAGCCTGTAGGGCAACCGGCCGTGCCGGCGCACGGCGCCGACCAGCTCGAGCGACAGGCTGCCGCGCCGTTCCGGGAGGTAGACCTCGGGCGCGAGATCGGCCGGCGAGACTTCCACGCCGCTCGCGACCAGCAGCGTCGCGAGCGCGGCGGGGCCGCACTGGTAGTCTTCCTGCGGGAAGAACGGCGTTTCGTCGAGCTCGATCGAGCGCGGCGCGGAAGCCGGAAGGCCGTCGGCGAGCGGCGGCGAGGTCGCGCAGCCGGCCAACGCGACTGCCAGTGTCGCGATGACCGGCGCGCCGCGGATCACGTCTTCTTGAAGATGTCGATGACGCCGACCAGCTCGAGGATGATCAGGACCACGAACACGATGCCGATCACGGCGAGCGCATCGCCGCCGGCCGGTGCCTGCTCGATCTGCCCCGCGAGCGTCGCGATCTCGGCCTCCGACAGCGCGTCGAGGCGGCCCTCGATGGCGCCGGGATCAACGCCCATGCCTGCGAGCTCGGCGCGCACGTCCGCGCGCGCAAGGGTCGCGTCAATGAGCGCGCGCCCTTCCTGGCGGACGGCGATCGCCTCGGCCGTGCCGACGACGCCGGCCGCGGCAGGCGCCTGCATGCCGAGGGAAACGAGGCTCGCGCTCAGGAGCGCGACGCAGGCGCGGCGAAACCGTTCAATGCCCATCGGAGACCTCCGGTAAGACTGGGTACCGGGCCCAAAATAGCACGGGGCGCCCCGCATTCTTGCGAGGTGCTCCACAAGATGCGTTCCGGCTCAGCTGCGCTGCAGGTTTTCCTTGGCGCGGCGGATGTTGCCGCGCACCAGGGCCGCGGCCTTGTTGTCGCCGTAGCGGCCCTTGTGGATATGGCGGATGCGGTGCACCCCCGGCACGTCGAGGCCGACGCCGTCGGTACCCATCAGCCAGCGGAACGCGCTGTCCTCGTAGGTCTTGGCCCAGCGTGCGACGGGCCGCTGGTACACCGGCACCTGCTCGCAGTAGCCGCACAGGCGCGCGGCGTCGCCGTGCACGATGTGGTACGCGCCCTTCGCCTTCGGCGGGTTCGCCGCCAGCGTGAACTGGCTGGTGTCGATGTCCACGACCCGCGGGCGGTCGCGCTCGGCGGCGAGCACCGGGTCGTCCTCGGTCAGCATCGGCGTGATGCGCTCGTACCTCGGGTACGCGAGCAGGTCCTGGCGGCCCTGCAGCTGAGACGCGAGCCCGTCGATGCAGTCGCGGTGGAAGACGATGTCGCAATCCGTGAACCAGACCCAGTCGGCCCGGGTCGAGCGCGCGACGCGGTTGCGGCCGATCGCGCGGCGGAACAGCTCGGGCCGCGGCAGCGCCTGCCAGTTCCAGGTGACGCCGCTTGCGGCGATCGCGCCGAAGAACTCAAGCATCGCGCGCGTGCGCACGTCCTCGGGCGCGTAGAAGACCGTCATGCGCACGCGCGCCCGGGCCGGCAGGAAGTTCACGAGCGAGGAGAGCTGGTAGACGAGCAGGTGCGCGTACTGCCAGCAGTGGCTCACGATCTCGATGTCGAGGATCCCTGAGCGCGCGGTCAGGTCCTCGGGGCGCGGCGGCTTCAGGAACCAGCGCGACGGGATGAGCCCGGTCGTCGCGATCCGCACCAGGCTCTGGTCGAAAGCGTCACGCAAGCTCAATCGGGCGCCCTCCGCTCGCCGGTCCAGGGATAGCGCTCCACGATCGCCCGGCAGTCGCGCCAGTAAAGGTAGCCGGGGTTCGGCGTGCGCCAGTCGCCGTAGATGCGCGCGAGGACGTCCTCGGCGTTGTTCGGAACCTGCCAGCGCTTGCCATACAACTCGTACTCGACGAGGCCATGTGCGGGCACCTCGTTGACCAGTTCCAGCGGCGGCTTCCGCTTGTGGTAGTGCCAGCGGATGTTCGTGCCGTTCCGGTCGAAAAGGAAGAACTCGTACTTCACCCCCTGGTACTTGAACGACCACTTTGTAGTGCGCCCGTCGTTGTTCACCTGCGGGGCCCTGAGGTCAAAGCCCGCGGCGCGGAGCTTGCGCATCGCCGCGAGGAACTGCGGCAGGTCGCGGTCGAGGAAGCCGAAGTCGAAGTCGCGGTCCCAGGAAATCGGGGCGCCGTCGCGGATGCAGCCGAGCAGGAGGCCGAGAGTCAGCCAGTACTTGTCGGCGAACGGCGTGTGCGAGAGGTGTTCGTGCAGGCGGACGAGGCCGCAGTGCCGGCGCCGCTCCAGGTTGCCCCAGCGCAGCCGGTAGAAGAACTCGTTGAGCCTCCGCACGCGGCCGAGTATAGCCGCGCGCTGCGGCAGGAATTCAGTTGGCTCCGCAGGTTGCGTCGTTGCTGCAGATGCGTCGCATCTGGTCCACCGTCGTCTGGTCGTCGCGCTGCGCTTCCAGCATCGCGCGGATGCCCGACTCGTCGTAACAGGTTTCGGCCGGCAACCGCGTGCCTTTCACGTTGTAGTCCTTGCGGCAATATACGGTGAACTTACCGCGCTTCTTCGGCCGCCAGCCGTCCGGCGGCTTGAACTCTTTCGTCTCGGCGACTGCAGCTGCCTTGTCCGCGACCGGCTCGTCCGCGGCGTTGGCGCTTGCAACCGCGGTTGCCGCGATGGCCAGCGCAAGCCATCCAGCGAGCATGTTTCGCATGTCGACCTCCCTGCCCCTGCTCCCTGCCACCTATCGACCCCGGGAAGCCGGGCGCGGTTCAGTCTAGCCCGGGCTTGCGTGAAATCCACCCGTCCGACATACTTGGTTGAATGATCAATCAACCGCCCACCGACACCCGATGGCGGATCCTGGAAGCCGCCATGCACCTGTTCTGGGAAAAGGGGTTCGGCTCGACCTCGGTCGCCGACATCCTGGCCCGGGCGGGGGTCAACAGCGGCAGCCTTTACCACTTCTTTCCCGGCAAGCAGGACCTCCTGATTGCGGTGCTCGACACCTACGTCGGCGGCATCCGGCAGATGCTGCTCGAGCCGGCCTGGCGGGGGGTCGTCGACCCGATCGAGAAGATCTGGAAGCTGATGGATGGCTACCGCGACGCGCTGATACAGACCGAGTGCACCTACGGCTGCCCGATCGGCAGCCTCGCGCTGGAGCTGCACGAGCCCGACCCGGCCGTGCGCGAGCGGCTCGCCAAGAACTTTTCGAACTGGACCGACGCGATCGAGGAATGCCTCGTCGCCGCGGGCGAGCGCGTACCGCCGGGCGTCAACCGGCGCGCACTCGCGGAGTTCGTCCTGACGACGATGGAGGGCGGCGTGATGCTCGCGCGCAGCTACCGCGACATCGGCTACTTCGACCGCGCCATCGGCGAGCTCAAGGAATATTTCAGCCGCCTGTTGCGGCCGGCCGCAGCGCCGTCCCGCCGCAGGCCACAACGACGCAAAAAGGGGAAGTCTCATGCCTGACGTCAACTGGCTCGCCGTGCTGGCCGCGGCGCTTTCGGCATTCCTGCTCGGCGGGCTCTGGTACTCGCCGGCCCTGTTCCTGAAAGCCTGGCAGCGCGGCGCCGGGCTCACCGACGAGCAGCTCCAGAAGGGAGGCCACCCGGGCAAGATCTACGGCGGCGCCTTCGTGCTGTCGCTCATCGCCGCCGCGACCTTCGCGATGTTCCTCGGCAAGCTCCCGGTCGGCGTCGCGACCGCGTATGGCTTCTGCGCCGGCCTCACCTGGGTCGCGGCGAGCTTCGGCATCAACTACCTGTTCGAGCGCAAGAACCTCCCGCTCTTTCTCGTGAACGGCGGCTACCACACCGTGCAGTTTACGCTGTACGGGCTGATCCTCGGGCTTTGGCACTGAACGAATCGAGGAGGGACATCCCGATGAACGGAAAAGTGATCACGTCGGTCGTCATTGCGATATTGGCGTTCACGATCTTGCCCCTGGAGCCGCTGGCCGGCCAGGAAGCGGAGGCGCGCAAGCAGTTCGTCTACAGGCTGCAACTGGCGCCTCAATTTCACGAAGAGGCTGCGTGGACGGACGTCGAGAACGCCGTTGTCGCAGAACATTTCGAGCATCTGGCGCAGGCCGCGAAGTCCGGCCAGGTCATCCTTGCAGGCCGCACGATGGAGCCCCTCGACAAGACTTTCGGGCTCGTGATTTTCGAGGCCGACAGCGAGACCGCTGCCGCCGAGTTCATGCGATCCGACCCGGCCGTCAAGGCAGGATTGATGACCGCCACGCTGCATCCGTACGCGGTCGCGCTGCAGCGGGAGTAATCAACCCGCCGC
>DATMEC010000011.1:0-7776 GCA_035557125.1 Steroidobacteraceae bacterium | reverse complement strand
CGCTCGCAGCGGCTGAAATCCCCGTGATTGCTCCGTTCGAGCTGTCGGCCGGCGGGGAGCTCGGCGATGGGCCGGTCGCGACGTACGAGGGCTTTCGCTTTGCCGTCTACCCGCGTCGCGGCGGGCAATGGCCGGAGCTCGGCAGCGAGGACGACCGCCAGTGGATCGGGCGCTTTCTGGGCCGCATCCACGCGCTCGGCGCGGCGCGGCGCTTCGAGCATCGCCAGCGGCTCTCGCCCGAGGCGATGGGGCGCGGCTCGGTCGACTGGCTGCTCGAGGGAGACCGCATTCCCGACTACATCTGCCACCGCTATGAGCAGGTGGCGGACGAGTTGCTGGATTTGGTGGAGGAGCGCTTTGAGCAGGCGGGAACGCTGCGCTACCTCTGCATCCACGGCGACTGCCACCGCAATAACGTGCTGTGGACGGCGGCGGGGCCGCACTTCGTGGATCTCGACGACTGCATGACCGGTCCCGCAATCCAGGACCTATGGATGCTGCTCGCGGGACGGCCCGAGGAGATGCGTGTGCAGCTCGCCGACATCCTCGAGGGCTACTCGCAGTTCGCGAATTTCGATCCCGTCGAGGCCACGCTGATCGAGCCCCTGCGTGCGCTGCGCATGGTCCATTACGCCGCCTGGCTCGCACGCCGCTGGCACGACCCGGCATTCCCGCAGGCGTTTCCCTGGTTCGGCGAGGCGCGCTACTGGGAGCGGCACGTGTCCGAGCTCGAGGAGCAGTTGAGCGCGCTGGGTTGAAGGGGACGCGCACCTTCATATTCGTGAAAGTGCGCGTCCCCTTCGTTCTGAGACTCCCTTCTCGCATCCGCCAGCCCGGCCAAAGGTATCGTGGCGCGCCGTCAGCCCAGGGATACCCAGCCGATGCTCCAGTCGATCAGCATGGCGCGCGTCGCCGCAGTGGGCCGTGGACGCGTGGCCTCGATCCTGCTCGGCCTGGTCCTGTCCGGATGCGATGACTCGACTCGCATCAGCGTACCCGCACCGTCGGACTTCACCATCGCGGGCGAGGTGTCGGGCCTGGCCGCGGGCCAGAGCGTGGTGCTCAACAGCGGCTCCGACGCGCTCACGATCACGGACAACGGGGCATTTGCGTTTCCTTCGCCGGTGAACGCCAACGGCTCGTACAGCGTGATCGTCGCAACGCAGCCGACTGGCTCGACCTGCACCGTCACCGACGGCAGCGGCGCGGGTGTCACGCAGGACGTCTCCGACGTATCCGTCGTCTGCTCCCCGTACTCGTATGCGATTGCGGGAAGTCTCTCGGGCCTCGCGGGTGGCGCCGAGGTCACCCTGCGAAACAATGGCGCCGACGACCTGACGATACCGGCGAACGGATCCTTCACGTTTGCGACGCCGGTCGCCTACGACGGCTCTTATGCCGTCACCGTGGCGGTGCAACCGGCCGGCGCGACCTGCACCGTCTCGAACGCGACGGGCTCCGGTGTCACGGCAGACGTTTCCGACGTCGACGTGAGCTGCTCGACCCACACCTATGTCATCGGCGGCACGGTGACCGGCCTCGGAGACGGGCTCCAGGTGACGCTGTTCAACAATGCCGCGGATCCCCTGACGGTCTCGGCGAACGGCGCCTTCACGTTCGAGGAACAGGTGGCCGACCAGGGTTCGTACGACGTGACAGTCGGCACGCAGCCCGTCAGCCAGACCTGCACCGTCATGAACGGCCAGGGCGCGAACCTGACCAGCAACGTCGCGGACGTTTCCGTCGTCTGCTCGATCGACACGTTCACGATCGGCGGCACGCTGTCGGGCCTTGGGGTCAGCGCGCAGGTCACGCTGGAAAACAACGGGGCCGACCCGCTGACGCTGACGTCCAATGGCCCGTTCACATTCGATACGCCCGTCGTCTCCGAGGGCGCCTACGCAGTGACGGTTGGCACGCAGCCCGGCGGCCAGATCTGCGCCGTGTCGGACGGGGCCGGGACGAACGTCACGGCAGACGTCGTCGACGTCACCGTCCAGTGCATCGAAAGCTCCGTCAGCTTCACGACGCCGGGCAGCTACATCTACACCGTGCCCGCTGGCGTGACTTCGATTCAGGTCGCGGCAGTCGGGGGCGGTGGCGGCGGAGGTGGGCTGTCGGGCGTCGGTCTTGGTCAGCCAGGAGGCGCCGGCGCGGTCGTCGTAAGTACGCTGAGCGTCACGGCCGGCCAGTCACTGAATCTGGTGGTGGGCGGAGGCGGCGGTGACGGCGCCGACGGTCCTGCCGACGGCGGCGGCGGATACACTTGCGGCGCGGGCGGAGGCGGCGGCGGATCGAGCAATATCGACGCAGGCACGCCGACGCAGATCATCGCGGGCGGTGGTGGCGGCGGCGGGAGCTGCAACAGCGCGACCGCAGGCGGCAGCGGCAGCCAGAACAACGATGGAGCGGGCGGGAGCGGCGGCGCCAGCTTCATGGCAACAGGAGGCGGTGGGGGCGACGCTGGGTTGGGCGGAGCGGGTGGGACGTCCATGTTCTTTCCAGGCATGCAACAAGACGGTGCCGACGGTGAAGGCGGTGCGGGCGGCATCGGCGATGACAACTCCCCCGCGTATCCGGGAGGCCAGGGCGGTACGAGCGTGGGTGCCGGAACAGGTGGCAATGCGACTTTGAGCCTCGCCGGCGGTGGCGGTGGTGGCCACGGTGGCGGTGGTGCCGGCACCTTCGCGACAGGTGGCGGCGCGGGCGGCAGCACCGGCCCTGCCGGCAGCAGCTTTGCGCCGGGGACAAACGGCGGCGCATCGACAACTCCGGGCGGCGACGGCTCGATCGTCATCACGCTCATGGAGTAGCGACCACTTCGCCGAATCAGAATATCCTTGAATCAATAAGTTACGTCTTAATTCTGACGTAGATTCAAGACCCCCTTCAGATTACAATGCGCGACCTTTTTTGAAGGGGACGCGCACCTTCATATTCGTGAAAGTGCGCGTCCCCTCCGTAACCCCATGATCCAGAACCTGCGAAACATCGCGATCATTGCGCACGTCGACCACGGCAAGACCACGCTCGTGGACAAGCTGCTGCGCCAGTCGGGCACGCTCGACATCCGCAAGCCGGTCACCGAGCGCGTGATGGACTCGAACGCGCTCGAGCGCGAGCGCGGCATCACGATCCTCGCGAAGAACACCGCGATCCAGTGGCGCGACTACCGCATCAACATCGTAGACACGCCCGGGCACGCGGACTTCGGCGGCGAAGTGGAACGCGTGTTGTCGATGGTGGACTGCGTGCTACTCCTCGTGGACGCCGTGGACGGGCCGATGCCGCAGACGCGCTTCGTCACGCAGAAGGCTTTCGCGCACGGCCTGGCGCCGATCGTCGTCGTCAACAAGGTCGATCGGCCCGAGGCGCGGCCGGAGTGGGTCGTGAACCGAACCTTCGACCTGTTCGATCGCCTCGGCGCCAGCGAAAAGCAGCTCGATTTCCCGGTCGTGTACACCTCGGCGCTGAAGGGCGTCGCCGGCCTTGCACCGGATTCGATGGGCGCCGACATGACGGCGCTGTTCGAGACGATCATCGCGCGCTGCCCGGCGCCGGACGTCGACATCGACGGCCCGTTGCAGCTGCAGGTCAGCCAGCTCGACTACTCCAACTACGTCGGCTCGATCGGCATCGGCCGCATCCGCCGCGGCACAATCCGCCGCGCCATGCCGGTCACCGTGATCGACCGCGACGGCGCAATGCGAAGCGAACGCGTCGGCCAGGTGTTCGGATTCATGGGCCTCGAGCGCGTCGAGGTCGAGGAAGCGCGGGCCGGCGACATCATCGCGTTTTCGGGCCTCGAGGCGCCGAAGATCTCCGACACGATTTGTGACCCCACTACGGTAGAGGCGCTGCCCGGGCTCGTGGTCGATGAACCGACGATCAGCATGACCTTCGAGACCAACACCTCGCCGCTCTTTGGGCAAGAAGGAAAGTTCGTGACGAGCCGCCAGTTGCGCGAGCGACTGCTGCGCGAGACGCTTTCGAATGTTGCCCTGCGCGTCGAGGAAACCGACGACCCGGACCGCTTCGTTGTGTTCGGCCGCGGCGAGCTGCATCTCGGCATCCTGATCGAGAACATGCGCCGCGAGGGCTACGAGCTTGCCGTGTCACGACCGCGCGTTGTCGTGAAGGAAGAGCACGGGGAGCGGCTCGAGCCCTGGGAACAGCTGACGGTCGACGTGGAATCAACGGCCCAGGGCGCCGTCATGGAGGCGCTGGGCGCGCGTGGCGCAGAGCTCACCGATATGGTGCCGGACGGCAAGGGCCGGGTTCGCCTCGACTACAAGATCCCGTCGCGCGGGATGATCGGCTTCCAGACCGATTTTCGCACGATGACGAGTGGCACGGGCCTCATGTATCACGTGTTCGATCACTTCGGTCCGGTGGTTGACCGTGCGCTCGCCGAGCGCTCAGCTGGCGTGATGATCGCGAACGGCCGCGGACCCGTGCTCGCGTATGCGCTCTTCAACCTCCAGGAGCGCGGCACGCTCTTCGTAGGCCCTGGCGACTTGGTGTACGAGGGCCAGATCGTCGGCGAGACCAGCCGGGAAGGCGACATGGTCGTCAATCCGCTGAAGGGCAAGAAGCTTACGAACATCCGCACGCAGAGCAAGGACGAAAACGTCCTGCTCACGCCGCCGATCCGGATGTCACTGGAGCAGGCGATGGAATACATCGGCGACGACGAGCTGGTCGAAGTCACGCCGAAGAACATTCGCCTGCGCAAGCGGCACCTGACCGAGGGCGATCGAAAGCGCGCCGAACGCGTCGCGTGAGGAGGGGTCAGACCCCTTGGTGAGTTTTCAGGCGCCTTGACGTTTCTTCCGAGGGCCACCCCACGGGTGATACGTGAGGTCGCGCCCGGCCATTTTTTCGAGCTGGTCGACGAAATCGGGGGAGCCGCAGGGTAAACCCAGTCTCGAATTGCGCTGGATCAGCTGTCGGCACTCGTCCGGGACGCCGATGGCGAGCCAACGCGACCAGTTTGCGATTCCCCGCAGCACGCCCGACTTGCCTGCTGGCTCGAGCAGGCGGTCGAATCGCATCCCGCAATGCGCGGCAGCACTGGACCAGCGGTAATCCTCTGCACGCGAGATCAGGCCCGCTTCGACGGGATTGCGCTCGACATAGCGAATTGCATTCACGAAGTGATCCGTGTCGAGGGCTGACGAATAGTAACGGCCCTGCCAAAGGTGGCCGACGATACGCTTCATTCTGTTAACCCGTTGAGCGTACTGGCTATGAACGGCCTGTAAGGTGCGCCTCATACTGTCTCCGGTCGACGGCACCACGACGAGATGGACGTGATTGGGCATAAGGCAATACGCGAAGATCGCCAGTCCTTCGCGACGGCGGTGTTCATTCAGGAGGTCGAGATATGCTTCGGAATCACCGGCTTCGAAGAAGACCCGTTCGCGGTGGTTCCCACGCTGTACGACGTGGTGCGGGACACCGGGGAAAACGACTCGATGGCGTCTAGGCACCCGTCGGAAGGTATTGGGTTCACAATGGAATGGGGCGCGCGTTAGCTGCGTATTTCACTCAGAATTTGTGAATCTGACCCCTGCACGGGATCAAGGGGTCTGACCCCTCCTATAACCGCGAACGGGGTCACGTTCGGCCCACTGGGCATCCCCTAGCATCGTTGCATTACGTCGCATTCCCGGGGGGTGCGGCGGGCATGTGCTTGGGGTCAGTGTGACGGCTAACAGCACGGGAAAAGTGGTGAGGCTGAACCTGTCCGCGCAAGCGGACCCGGCCACCTTTACCCAGCCGCAAATGCCGGCCGCGCGGCGCAAGAGCAGCATTCACCCGCTTCTCGAGGAGCAGCTGCTGGAGGCCGCGGACACCGCCGGCAAGATGCAGCTTCGCAGGCTCATCGAGATCGTCAGCCGCCAGTACGACGCCTACGAAAACGACCGGACCAGCCTCGAAGCCGTGATGCGCCTCGCCTCCGACGAGGCGTCGGCGCAGTCGGAACGCCTCGAGCGCGAGAGCGTGGTCCGGCTCCAGGCCATTCTCGACCACGTCAAGGACGGCATCATCTCGGTGGACCACCTCGGCCGCATCGAGAGCATGAACCGGACCGCCGAGCGCTTCTTCGGCGTGCGCCAGTCCGAGGTGATGTCGGAACTCATCGACACCCTGATTCCGGACATCGCCACGAGTGGCGACGTCGCCCGCGCCCTCGAGGAGCTTGCGACGGCGCAGGAGACGACGCACTACGACCTGGCCGCGCTCGAAGTCGTCGCCAGGCACGAGCGCGGCGAGCTGATGCCGGCAGAGATCCTCGTCAGCGCGATACAGGGCAAGAGCCGGGCGACCTACATCGTCTGCATCCGCGACACCGCGGAGCGGTCGAAAGCGGAGGATGCACTCAAGGACAGCGAGGCGCGCTACCGCGTGCTGGTCGAGAACGCCCCGGAGGCGGTGGTCGTGCTCGACGTCGAATCCGGCCGCTTCGTGGACTGCAACGAGAACGCCGCCGATTTCTTCGGAATGTCGCGCGAGAACCTCCTGCGCGTCGGCCCGGAACAGGTGAGCCCGCCCGAACAGGCCGACGGCACGCCGTCGTTCGGCATCTCGCGCGGCCACATCGAGGCTGCGCTGAGTGGCGAGACGCCGGTCTTCGAATGGTTGCACAAGGATGCCGAAGGCAAGCTGATCCAGAGCGAGGTGCGATTCGTGCGTCTGCCGAGCTCCAGCGGCAACCTCATCCGCGCGAGCATCATCGACATCGCCGAACGCAAGCAGACCGAGCTGATCGCGGCAGGCGAGCGCCGCGCGCTCGAGAAGATCGCCTCCAGCGAACCGCTTGCCGTGGCGCTCGCCTCGATCACCGAGGTGGTCGAGCGCGTGCTGCCCGCGTCCGTCTGCTGCATCCGGTTCTACGATCCGGTCAAGCGGGTGCTGAAGCACGTCACGGGAACGAGCCTGCCGCGCGAGTACGTCGCACTCATGGACAACTACCCGGCCGAAATCCGCTTCGGGTCCTGCGCCGCGGCCATCGTGCTGCAGCGGCAGATCATCGTCCCGGACATCGCCAAGGACGCGCTCTGGGAACACCGGCGCGACGCGGCTCGCAAGGCCGGCCTGCACGCCTGCTGGTCGACGCCGATTACCGGGCACGACGGTCGCATGCTCGGCACGTTCGCGACCTACCTGCGCCGCACGGGCATGCCCTCGCGGCGCGACCTCGAGCTCGTGGGGCGCATGGCCCAGCTCGCACGCATTGCCATCGAGCGGCGACGCTCCGACGATGCGCTGCGCGAGAGCGAGAGCCGCTTTAGGGGCCTGTTCGACAACGTCGTCGAGGGCCTCTATCAGGTGACGCTCGACGGCTACCTGCTGTCCGCGAACCCGGCGCTGATCGCGATGCTGGGCTACGCCTCGCTCGAGGAGCTGCGCGCGATCGGCTCGACCGACGCGCTGTACGTGAACCCGGCCCTGCGCCGCGCGCTGATCGAGAAGCTCAAGGTCGACGGCAAGCTGGTGGAGGCCGAGTACGAGCTTAAGCGCCGCGACGGCACCGTCATCACGATCACCGAGAATGCGCGACTCAATCGCGACGAGCGCGGCCAGCCGGTCGGATTCGAGGGCACGGTGACCGACATCACCGAGCGCAAACGCGCGGAGCAGCAGTTCTACGAGGAAAAGGAGCGGGCGGAGGTCACGCTGCAGTCGATCGCCGACGCCGTGATCACGACCGACCGCTCGGGCACGGTCGACTACGTCAACCCGATCGCCGAGAAGATGACCGGCTGGCCT
>DATMEC010000010.1:0-3804 GCA_035557125.1 Steroidobacteraceae bacterium | reverse complement strand
TGGCCAGCCGGTCTATACTCGGCAGTTCTCCCGGGCCCTGAACAAGGTATGGCGGCCGCAATGAAGGATATCGTCGTGCGACTCGGAATGGCCCTCATGGCCTGCTCGTCCTGCCTCGCGCTCGCGGCGCAGGCCGACACGCTGCTTGTGGTGGGCGCAGTCCCGGTCTCGAGCGGGGACTCGGCCGTGATCGAGCGCCTCGAGTCCCTGGGTCATGCGGTCACGGTGGTAAAGGATTCCGCCAGCTCGGCTGCGAGCGTAAACGGCAAGGAGCTGGTCGTCATCTCGAATTCCGTCGCACCGGGCAAGGTCGGCAACAAGTTCAACCAGGTGCCGGTCCCGGTGCTGACGTTCGAGCCGTCGGTGTATGACAACCTCGGCATGACCGGGACGGTCGCGGGCACCGACTTCGGCCAATCGGCCACCCAGACGCAGATGCGGGTCGTCGGCACGCACCCCCTGGCGGCCGGGTTGTCGGGCGTCGTCACGATCGGCAATGCGCCGGTCCGGCTCTCATGGGGGAAGCCGGGCGCTTCCGCGGCGGTCGCGGCGACGCTGAAGGGGAATTCGACCCGCGCCACGATCTTCGGATACGAGGCAGGCAGCCAGCTCGTCAATGGAACGTCCGCTGCGGCACGCCGGGTGGCCGTGTACCCGAACTCCGGCGCGACCGACGCGTGGAACGTCAACGGTCGCGCGCTGTTCGACGCCGCCGTCCAGTGGGCGAGCGGTGGTTCCACGCCGCCGGCCGAGACTGTCCGCATCATGCCGCTCGGCGACTCAATCACCAAGGGCCGAACCAATCACTGGTCCTACCGGCGCGACCTGGAATCGGCGCTCGACGATGCCGGTTGCGCGTTCGATTTCGTGGGCACGCAGTCCGGGCCGGGCAGCGCGCCGGGCGCACCGCTCGGCGACCGCGATCACGAGGGCCACTCGGGGCTGCGCACCGACCAGATCCGTGCCCGGATCAACAATTGGCTGCCCGGCAACGGGAACGACTGGGCGCTGGTTCACGTGGGCACGAACGACGTACTGCAGGGCACGAGCATCCCGGCTGCGCGCACCAACATCTCGCAGATCATCGACAGGTTGCGCAACGCCAATCCGTCGGTCGGAATCCTGCTGGCGCAGGTCATCCCAAACCTGCCCGGGAACGAAGCCGCGGTCATGGCGTTGAATGACGAGATTGCATCGCTGGCGCCGGAAAAGAGCACGCCAGCCTCGCCGGTCATCGTGGTCGACCAGTACTCGGGCTACAGCACCTTCACCCACAACTACGACGAGATTCACCCGAACGATGCTGGTGACGCGAGGCTCGCGCAGCGCTTCTTCGAGGCGTTGCTGCCGCAGATCGCGGGCTATTGCGGACAGTGAGCTGACGCCGGGCTCGCGGCCAGCCCAAGCGGCGGCTTAGGCGCGCGTCCTACAGCGGAGTCAGCGTGGTCCCGATGGTGGGCGCACGACCCGAGGCATCTACTCGCTCCCATATTCGTCACGTCAGGGAGCACTCCGTATGAACTTGATCATCTGGCTGGTCGTGGGCGGGGTTATCGGATGGATAGCCAGCCTCATCATGAAGACCGACGCGCAGCAAGGCCTGTTCCTGAACGTCGTCGTCGGAATCGTCGGCGCCCTGCTGGGTGGATGGCTCATCGGGCCCCTGGTCGGTGGAGGAACGCTCAACCAGGGCGATTTCAGCCTGTCCGGCCTTTTCGTCTCGCTGGTCGGCGCCATCATCCTGCTGTTCATCGTCAACCTGATCCGCAGGCGCGCCCCGCGCTGACGGTGCGAGCCTTTTGAAGCGACGAGAGGGGCCTTCGGGCCCCTCTCCCAAAGGAGCCAGACATGGGCCTCGGAACCATACTTTTGATCGTCCTGATCCTGGTCCTCATCGGAGCCATTCCGGCATGGCCCCACAGTCGGGGCTGGGGCTACGGTCCAAGCGGAATCGTCGGCCTCATTGTGGTGGTGCTGATCATCCTGCTGTTAATGGGCCGGATTTAGCGAACGAGCAATTGCCGCCGTAGGACGATTCCGACAGGACAACAGCCGCGACTCTGACGCCGCGCGCTTTACGCGCTGGTCATCCTGACCGCATGGGGGTGGGCGACTTTTTTACTCGGCGCGGGCAGCCAAATCCGAGTTCCGCGCAGGACGAGGTTCTACCACTCGCCTTCCTCGGCTCCATCGTCGAGTCCTCGGACGATGCGATCATCGGCCTGACGCTCGACGGGCTGATCATTTCCTGGAACGCAGCCGCCTCGCGAGTTTTTGGCCATTCCGAAGCCGACGTGACCGGCAGGCCGATCTCGCTCCTGGTCCCGCATGACCTCCAGGAAGAACAGCTGCGCATCCTCGAGAAGGTCAGGCGCGGTGAGCGCGTGGACCACTTCGAAACGATGCGACTCACGAAGAAAGACCGGCGGATCTGCGTCTCGCTGACGGTTTCCCCGGTGCGCGATGCGGGCGGAACGATCTTCGCCATGTCGGAAGTCGCGCGCGACATCGAGCCGCAGAAGCAAAGCGAGCGTGAGAGCGCGCAGCTCGCCGCGATCGTGGAATCGTCGGACGACGCGATCGTCAGCAAGTCCCTCGACGGCACCATCCAGTCCTGGAATGCCGGCGCTGAACGGACGTTCGGCTACACGCCGGACGAGATCATCGGCAAGAACATCACCACGATCATCCCCCCGGAGCTGCACGACGAAGAGCGCACGATCATCGAGCGGATCCGCACGGGCGAGCGCATCGAGCACTTCGACACGATCCGCATCGGCAAGAACGGCCGCAGGATCCCGATTTCGCTGACGGTATCGCCGATCCGCGACGCGCGCGGCGAGATCACCGGCGTGTCGAAGATCGCCCGCGATTTCTCGGATCGACAACGCGCCGAACGCGAGCTGCGGGACAGCCGTCACAGGCTCGCCTCCGAGGCCGCGGCCCTGGCCCGCTTGAGCGAGGCAAGCTCACGGTTGTGGAAATCGCAGAGCCTCGCCGCAGGGCTCGACGAGATCCTGCACACGGGAATGATCCTGGCCGGCGCGACGAAGGGCAACATCCAGCTGATGAACGTGGCGCGCAATACCCTGTCGATCGTGGCGCACGAAGGATTCGACGCCGGCTTCCTCGCGACCTTCGAGCACATGGCGGCCAGCGAAAGCCGCGCGGCCTGCGGCCGCGCGCTCGCCGGCAGCCAGGCAGTCGTCATCGAGGACGTCCTTGCGGACGAGGACTACGCACCGTTCCGCGAGGTGGCACGGGCCGCGGGTTACCGGGCCGTCGTTTCCCTCCCGCTGTCCGCGGCGGATGGATCGCCGCTCGGCGCGATCTCGATGCACTTTCCGTCGCCGCATCGGCCGTCCGAGGCGCAGATGCGGCGCCTGCAGCTCTACTGCCGGACGGCGAGCGACTTCATCCACCGGATCCGGCTCGAGCACGCCCTGCGGGAGCGCGAGTCGGCCCTGCAGGATGCCGACCGGCGCAAGGACGAGTTCCTTGCCTTGCTGGCACACGAGCTGCGAAACCCCTTGGCGCCGATCCGCCATGCCCTTGCGGCTGCGCGCAATCCGGAGGCGACGGCCGAGCAGAAGGTCCGGTCGTACGACATCGTCGAGCGACAGGTCGTGCACATGGGACGGCTCCTCGACGACCTGGTGGACATTTCGCGCATCACCCTTGGCACGGTCACGCTCAAGAAAGTGACGACCACGCTCTCCACGGCCATCGAGACCTCCGTCGAAGCTGCCCAGCCCTACATCGACGCCAAGCGGCACGAGTTGACGATCAGCGTTCCCAGCCACC
>DATMEC010000009.1:0-2869 GCA_035557125.1 Steroidobacteraceae bacterium | reverse complement strand
GTCGCGAGATCGCGGCAGTTGACGCCGACGAGAATTCCTTCGGTTCCCAGCGTGCGGACGATCGCGCGCGCGGTCCTGAGGTCCGACTCGTCGAAAGTCTCGAGCAGCACGAATAGCCCGAGACCGCGGGCGAAGACGACGAGCGATTCCGCCTCGGCGCGGCTGAGCAGGCGCAGGATGAGCAACGCGCCGCCTGCGCCAGCAATGCGGGCCTCTGCGAGCTGGTACGGGTCGACCAGAAAGTCTTTGCGCATCGCGGGAATGCGGGCCTCCTCGAGAGCACGCGCAGCGGTCGCGAGGTGAACGATGGAACCGTCGAAGCGGCTCGGCTCCGTAAGTACCGAGACGGCCGCCGCCCCGCCTGCCGCGTAGGCGTCAACACGGCCACGCAAGTCTCCGATCGGCGCCGCATCGGCGCCAGTGGCGGGCGATCGCATCTTGACTTCGGCGATGACGTCGAAGTGCGGGTGAAGCACGAGCGCGGGCGGCGGTGGCTCGCGCCGTGCGCGCTCGAGGACGACGTCGTCACGCACGCGGTGCCGCGCGCTCGCAACCCGCCGGCGGCTGGAATCGGCCATGGCCTCCAGGAAGTTCGCGCTCATGCTGAAAACCCAGCGAGGGAATCGAGCACGCGCCGCGCTGCGCCGCTGTCGATCGCGTCGGCGGCGCGCGCGACGGCCTCGGTCGGGACGGTCGTTTCGCCCGTCAGCTCCAGCGCGAGGGCTGCTCCGAGGAGGAGGCAGTCGCGATAGGGGTTGCGGGCGCCGTTTGCGAGCACCTCGCGAATGGCCGAAGCGTTGTGCGCGGGGTCGCCGCCGATCAGCGCCTCCACCGCACAGCGCGCGAGGCCGAAGTCCTCGGGCGTGCGCGTTTCCGCGGAAACTTGCCCCGGCCGGACGTCGAACAGGACAAAGGGGCCGACCGTCGTCGGTTCGTCCCAGCCCGCCGCGCCGTGGATCACGAAGGCGCGCTCGATGGGAAGGCCCGACATCGCCTCGGCCATCAGTTCCGCGGTCTGCAGGCTGAAAGCGCCGAGCAGGTGAAATGGCGGCTGCGCCGGGTTCGAGAGGGGCCCCAGGATGTTGAACACGGTGCGCACGCCGAGCGCAGCGCGGATGGGTGCGACCGCCTTCATTGCGGGGTGGTAATACGGTGCGAACAGGAACGTGAAACCAGTTGCCGCCAGGCAGGCGGCCGCGTCGCGCTCGTCGAGCGGCAGCTTGAGTCCCAGTGCGGCCAGCACGTCGGCGCTGCCCGCGCGGCTCGACACGGAGCGGTTGCCGTGCTTGATGACGGGCAGCCCGCAGGCGGCCGCGAGGATCGCGGTGCCGGTCGAGATGTTGAGGCTGTTCGAGCCGTCGCCGCCGGTGCCGACGATGTCGATGGCGCGCAAGCCCTCCGGCACCAAGGGCCGGAGCGCGAGCTTCCTCATCGCGCGCGCGAATCCGCGCAGCTCGTCGGCGACGACGCCCTTGCAGCGCAAGCTGGCGATGATGGCGCCGGACAGGGCCGGCGTGTCATCGCTGTTGGCGAGCAGCATCAGCAGGTGCTCCGCCTGCGACTCGGCGAGGTCGCGCCGCTCGAGCAGGCATTCGAGATGTTCATGCAGCGGCGACATGGGCAGCTCCCAGCAGGAAGTTTTCGAGCAGGCGCGGCCCGTCGGGCGTCAGGATGCTCTCGGGATGGAACTGCACGCCCTCGGTCGGTTCGCTGCGATGGCGCACGCCCATGATCTCGCCGTCCGGCGTCGTCGCCGTCACGACGAGCGATTGCGGAAGACTCTGCGGAACGGCGACCAGCGAGTGGTAGCGGCCGACGACGCAGCCCTGCGCCAGTCCGGCGAATACCCCGGCACCGTCATGCCTGAGCAGCGAGGTCTTGCCGTGCATCGGCCTCGCGGCGCGCGCGATGCTGCCGCCGAACACCTCGACGATCACCTGGTGCCCGAGGCAGACGCCGAACACGGGAATCCGCCCGCTGAACGTGCGAACGAGATCGGCGCTGATTCCAGCGTCCGCCGGCGTGCCGGGCCCGGGTGAGATGCACAGGTGCGTCGGGCTGAGCGCGAGCGCCTCCGGCACCGCGATCGCGTCGTTCCGGTGCACGCTCACGTTGGCGCCGAGCGCGCGAAAGGCCTGCACCAGGTTGTAGGTGAAGGAGTCGTAGTTGTCGATCAGGAGGAGCCGGACGCTCACAGTCCAGCCTCCGCCAGTTCGAGTGCGGAGAGGAGCGCTCCGCCCTTCGCCAGTATTTCGTCATGCTCCGCCGCCGGGTCGCTGTCCGAGACGATGCCGGCGCCGGCCTGGTAGCTGTAGCGGTCGCCCTCGAACACCAGCGTGCGGATCGTGATTGCCTGGTCCATGTCGCCGCGCAGGCCGAAGTAGCCGACCGTGCCGCCGTAGAGTCCGCGACCGGCCGGCTCCAGCTCGTCGAGGATCTGCATCGCGCGCACTTTCGGCGCGCCGACCAGCGTCCCTGCCGGGAACGCGGCGGCGAAGAGATCGAAGGCGTCGTGCTCCGGGTCGAGCCGCCCCTGCACGCCGCTCACGATGTGCATCACGTGGCTGTAACGCTCGATGGAGCGGTAGGGCGCGACGCGTACGCTCCCGGCTTCGGCGACCCGGCCGAGGTCGTTGCGCGCGAGGTCGACGAGCATTACGTGCTCGGCGTTCTCCTTGATGTCCGAGCGCAGCGCCCGCTCATGGGCGAGGTCGGCATCCGCATCGTAGGCGCGCGGGCGCGTGCCGGCGATCGGCCGCAGCTCCGCGATTCCGCCGTTCAGCCGCACGAGCGCCTCGGGCGAGGATCCGATGACGGTGACGTCGTCGAGCGCGCAGTAGTACAGGTAAGGCGAAGGATTGATCGTGCG
>DATMEC010000008.1:0-6763 GCA_035557125.1 Steroidobacteraceae bacterium | reverse complement strand
GCCTGCAAGCGGAAGACTCGCCCGGCTCGGCGCCTGGATCGACGAGCGCTTCCCGATGTCGACGCTCTGGAAAGAGCACATGTCGGAGTACCTGGCGCCGGCCAACTTCAACTTCTGGTACTACTTCGGCTCGCTGGCCTTGTTCGTGCTCGCCCTGCAGATCGTCACGGGCATCTTCCTGACGATGAGCTACAAGCCGTCCGCGACCGAGGCCTTCGGCTCCGTCGAGTACATCATGCGCGACGTCGAGTGGGGCTGGCTGATCCGCTACCTGCACTCGACGGGCGCGTCGGCCTTCTTCATCGTGGTCTACCTGCACATGTGGCGCGCGCTGATATACGGGTCGCACCGCAAGCCGCGCGAGCTCCTGTGGATATTCGGCGTCCTGATCTACCTTGCCCTGATGGCCGAGGCTTTCTTCGGCTATCTGCTGCCCTGGGGCAACATGTCCTACTGGGGCGCGCAGGTGATCGTCTCGTTGTTCGGCACGTTCCCGCTGATCGGCGATGCGCTCGTCGAGTGGATCCGCGGCGACTACTTCATCTCGGACATCACCCTGAACCGGTTCTTCGCGCTGCACGTGGTGGCGCTGCCGCTGGTGCTGATATTCTTAGTTGTCGCTCACATCCTCGCGCTGCACGAGGTCGGCTCGAGCAACCCGGACGGGATTGACGTGAAGAAGCTGAAAGCGCCCGACGGCACGCGCCTCGACAGCGTCGCGATGCACCCGTATTACACCGTCAAGGACCTTTTCGGCCTCAGCGTGTTCCTGGTGATCTTCGCCGCGGTCGTGTTCTTTGCGCCGGAGATGGGCGGGCTGTTCCTCGAGGCGCCGAACTTCGAGCCGGCGAACCCGCTGATGACGCCCGAGCACATCGCGCCGGTGTGGTACTTCACGCCGTACTACGCGATCCTCCGCGCGATCCCGGCGTTCGCCGGCACCCAGGTCTGGGGCGTGCTCGCGCTGTTCGCCGCCGTCCTGCTGCTCTTCTTCGTGCCCTGGCTCGACCGCGGCGCGGTGCGCTCGATCCGCTACCGCGGCCCGATCTTCCGGACCGCGCTCATGCTGTTCGCCGCGAATTTCATCATGCTCGGCGTCTGCGGGCTCAAGCCCGCCGTCCAGCCGTACACGACGCTGTCCGTGATCGGCACGATCTACTACTTCGCGTTCTTCCTGCTGATGCCATGGTACACCCGCATCGACAGCCACAAGCCCGAGCCGGCGCGGGTGCGCCGTTGAAGGCCGCGGCGCTCGCGCTCTCGCTGCTCGCCGGGTTGCCGGGAATGGCGTCGGCGGCGACGGAAGGGTTCCCGCTCGAGAAGGCCAATGCCGACGTCTCCAATCTCGCCTCGCTGCAGCGCGGCGCGCGCAACTTCGTCAACTACTGCCTTGGCTGCCACTCGGCGAAGTACATGCGCTACAGCCAGATCGCCGCCGATCTCGCGCTGACCGAGGATGAGCTGCGCGAGAACCTCATGTTCACCGGCGAGCGCATCTACGACACGATGGACACGGCCATGCCCGCCGAGAAGGCGCACGGCTGGTTCGGCAACGCGCCGCCGGACCTGTCGCTGATCACGCGCAGCCGCGGGACGGACTACGTGTACACGTTCCTGCGCGCGTTCTACGCGGACCCGTCGCGGCCGACCGGCGTGAACAATGCGGTGCTCCCCGGCACCGCGATGCCGCACGTGCTCGCGGCGCTCCAGGGCCTGCAGCGCCCGCGCTTCGAGAAGATGACCGGCGAGGACGGCACGACGGCCGATCACCTCGTCGGACTCGAGCCGGGCGTGCCGGGCGAGCTGCCGGCCGCGGCCTACGACTCCTTCGTGCGCGACACCGTGACCTTCCTCGAATACGTCGCCGAGCCCACCAAGGCGAAGCGCCAGGCGCTCGGCGTCTGGGTCATCCTGTTCCTCCTGATGTTCACGGCCTTCACCTGGTTCCTCTACAAGGAATACTGGAAGGACGTGAAGTGACGCCCCCTGCGGCGCCAACCCCGCGGCGGCCCTACCTGGTGCGTGCGATGCACGAGTGGATGACCGCGAACAACCAGACGCCGCATCTCGTGGTCGACGCCGGCAGCCCCGTGGCGGAGGTGCCGCGCGCCTACGTGCGCGACGGCCGCATCACGCTGAACGTCAGCTGGCAGGCGACGCAAGCGCTCAAGCTCGGCAATGAGTGGATCGAGTTCTCCGCGCGCTTCGGCGGCGTCTCCCAGCACGTCCGCATCCCGGTCGCCTCGGTCCTCGGCATCTACGCGCGCGAGACCGGGCAGGGCATGCTGTTCCAGGACGAGGGCGAGACCCCGCCGCCGGCCGCCGGCTCCGGCGAGTCCAGCCCGCGGCCCAAGCTGCGCGTCATCAAGTAGTTCAAAGGGGACGGTCCCCTTCACTAATTGCCCGGCTTGCGCGGGTCTTCGGTGATCTTGACGGCGTCGGCCGGCCACCTGCCTGCGAGGAACTGCTTCACGGCCGGCATCACGATTTCCGGAAACTCGCCGAAGGCGTGGTGACCTGCGCCCTCGACGGTAAGCAGCCGGCCCTCGGGGAGCAGGTACGACCATTCGCGGCCGGCGCCGTAGGGCGCATTGCGGTCGCGCGTGCCGTGCACGGTCAGCACCGGCGTCGGCAGCGCGCGAACGGCCTCGATCGGGGTCACGAGCTTCATGCCCGACTCCTCGAAGTGCAGCCGCAGGTGCCGCGCCTGCAGCACAGGCCACTCGTTCGGCATGTCGCAGACGTCGATGCGCACGCGGTTGCGCCGCGCCGGATCGCCGACGAGACGCGGCAGGTGCGCGACGGACCATTCGTCGCGGCAGTACTCGCGCGGGTGCGTGAGATGGTAGTTCCGCTCGGTGCGCGAAGCCCGAAGCTGCGCGAGCGCCTCCGGGTCGACCGGGTCGTCGACGAACACGTACTGCGGGCGGTACTCGGTACCGAAGTCCGGCCCGACCGGCCCGAGCTGGACGATACGTTCGACGCGGTCCGGGTGCGCGAGCGCGTAGAGCACCACGATCTTGCCGAGATACGAGTAACCCATGAGCGTCATGCGCTCGACGCCGAAGTGCCGGCGCATCGTCTCGAGGTCGGCGACGTCCTGCTCAAAGCCGATCCCGGCATCGTCGGTGACGAGGTCCGAGCGCCCGCGGTTGCGCATGTCGTACGAGATGAGCGTGTAGTCGTCGCCGAGCCATGCAAAGTCGTCGAAGGCGAACAGCCGGCCCGGCAGGATGACGGTCTTCGGAGAATCGCCCGCCTTGCGGTAGTAAAGGCGAGTGCCGTCAGGCGTCGTCACGAAGCCTTCGGCCGACGCCGGCTGCGCCGTCGACGCCTGCGCCAGTGCCAGTCCGATGATCATGGAGGCCGAGATGTGCGCGAAATATCCGTGGGGCATGTCCGTCTCCCGGTCATGGCCGACGGGCGGACTATGGGCCGCGCCACGGCACGTGCGCGCCCGGATGCGGCCGGACGTGGCCCCGGCGCGACTGGGCGTTGTCAGACGCTGAACGCGGCGCGGATCAGGTCGCAGTGCAGATTGTCGGCGGGTCCGCTGACCTCGACGACGTCGAATCGGGCGGGGAGTTTCGCCAGTGGCGGATTCCTGGCCAGCAGGACTTGCGCCGCGCGGATGATGCGGGTGCGCTTTGTGTGCGTGATGCTGGCTGCGGCGCCGCCGTAGCGGTCCGATGCGCGGTAGCGGACTTCGACGATCGCGAGCACGTCGCCGTCGTATGCGACGAGGTCAAGCTCGCCGCGCCGGGCCCGGAAGTTCGTCGTGATGAGCCGATAGCCCAGGCGTTCGAGGTGACGCGCCGCCGCCGCCTCGGCCGCGCGGCCGAGCGCGAGATGCGGTGCCGTGCTCACGGGCCCGGTGGCAGCGGGAGCGGCGGCGGCAGCGGCGGCCAGGGCGAGACGCGCCCGCCGACGACCTGCGCCCAGTCGAGCTCGCGGCGGACGCGGCCCTGGGGATCCAGGGCGAGCCGTCCCGAGACGCCGGCCAGTGGTCCTGAGCTTCCGCTTCGCATTCGCGGGAGCTCGCCGACCAGGCGATAGGCGTCGTAGCCGAACGCATAAAGGCGCGAGAATTGCCCGCCGCGATTCGGGAACGCCCGCTCGGCCGCGTCGCGCGCGACCGCGGAGGCGCCGAGCGGGTCGATGACCCAGGGCATGTCCGGAAAGATGACGCCATCGAGGTCCACGTTGCCCGGCCCCGCGGGATCGTAGATGTCCGAGGTCGCATACATGGGCAGCGCGCTCGCGTAGTTGAAGCGCAGCTGCGTGCGGATCAGCCGGCCGTGTACCGGCTGCGCGGCGACGAAGACGAACTGCGCGTCGCTGCGCGGGATGCCGCCACGCTGGCCGGTGATGCGCAGCAGCCGCCGGATGATCTCGTTGAAGTCCGCGGTGGACGGCAGGTATTCCGCCTGGTCCACGACGTGGCCGCCCGCGGCCGTGAACTCCTCGACGAATGCCGCCGTGACGCGGCGGCCCCAGTCCGACTGCGGCGCGAGCGTGACGCCGCTCGCGTGCCCGTCCGCGGCGATGCGCCGTGCCGCGAGCCGCGCCTCGTCCTCGGGCGACAGCGCGTACTGGTAGAAGCGGTCCGGCACCTGAACTTGATCCGGCAGGAAATTGAGCGCGAGCGTCGTCGCACGGCCGTCCGCGAGTGTCGCGAGCGCCGCAACTTCCTCGCGCGTCAACGGCCCGACGACGAAGTCGCTGCCGTCGCCCAATGCCTGCAGGTAAGCGGAGGGCGCATCGCCCGCGGCCACGTCGTAGAGGCGGATGCGCGGCCGTGCGGTGCCGTCATCGTCGTAGTAGGCGCCGAGGAAACCGTCGCGCACGGCGCCGCCCGCAGACGCGGCGCGTCCCGAGAGCGGCAGCAGGAGCGCCACCTGCCGTGGCTGGCCGCCGGGCACGGCAGGCCGTTCCGGCGCCACTTTCCACAGCGATTCGCTGGCGGGATGCGCCGGGTAGCGGCCACGCCAATCCGCAAGGCGGCGCTGCGTGCCGAGCGCGCCCGACTTGGCGTCGGCGAGGATCCGGCCGAGCTCGAGCCATCCCGCGACGACCGGGTCCGTGCCGGCGGGCGGCCGCGCGTCGGCGCCGCGCATGACCGCGACCTGGACGCCGTCGACGATCATCCGCTGGTTTGCCTGGCGGTCGGCCGCCCCGGTCAGCAGCTTGTCGCGTGCGACGAGGCTGGTGACGGCGTCGACGACCCGGAGGCTGACGAACTGCACGCGCGCACGCGTCGCGAGAGTCGCGACGTCGTCACCGCTGATGCCGCGCAGGATCTGCGCGGCGCGCGCCGTGTCTCCGCGCGCGAGTGCGACTTCGGCTTCGAGCCGCCGCTGCTCGCGGCTGTCCGTGGCCGAGAGCGGAGACGTGAGGTTCGCGATCGCGGCTTCGGCCGCGTCGACCTTGGCGGCGAACAGCCATTCGCGTGCCGCCGCGAGCCAGTAGGCATTGACCGCATCCGGCGCGGCCGCGCGTGCAGCGGCCTCGTAGCCCTCCGCTGCGGCCGCGTGCTCGCCCTGGCGGGAATGCCGCGCGGCGCGTTCCGCCGCGGCGTCGGCGCCGCCGAGCGAGGGAAGTCCCGTCATCTGGCAGGCGGCGAGGGAGGCGGCAAGGGCCGCGACGGCGGCGGTCCTGGCGAGGCGGAGTTTCGCTTGCATCGGCAGCGGCCCTTGGCGAGGATCGTTCGACCGCCCGCGGCGGTCGGGGAGGACATTATAGTGACCGGGCCGGGCGTGCTGTACGTGGTCGCGACGCCAATCGGCAACATGGGCGACATTTCTGCGCGTGCGCGCGAGATTCTCGCGGGCGCAACCGCGGTCGCCGCGGAGGACACGCGGCACAGCGGACGGCTGCTGCGCGAACTCGGCCTCGAGCGGCCGCTCGTATCCCTGCACGAGCACAATGAGCGCGTGCGCGTCGCTGAGCTCGTCGGCCGCCTGCAGCGCGGCGAAAGCATCGCGCTCGTCTCCGACGCGGGCACGCCCCTCGTCAGCGACCCGGGCTACCTGCTCGTCTCCGCCGCGGTGGAGGCGGGAATCACCGTCTCTCCGGTCCCGGGACCTTCGGCAGCGATCGCCGCGTTGTCCGCATCGGGCCTGCCCTGTGACCGCTTCTGCTTCGAGGGTTTCCTGCCCGCGCGCTCCGCGGCGCGGCGGCGGCGCCTCGCGGAGCTGGCGGCGGAAACCCGCACGCTCGTCCTCTACGAGGCGCCGCATCGCATCGTCGAGTGCCTCGCGGACCTCAGCGAGGCCTGCGGCGCTGGCCGCCGCGCCTGTGTCGCGCGCGAACTGACCAAGCGCTTCGAGACGTTCTACCGCGGCGGCCTCGGCGAACTCGCCGCGCGCGCGAAATCCGACGCCGACTTCGCGCGGGGAGAGGCGGTAATCCTCGTGGAAGGCGCGCCGCCTGCCGAGCCGGGTGCCGCCGAGCTCGACGAGATCCTGACCGTGCTGTTGCGCCACCTGCCACCCTCGGGGGCCGCCGCCGCGGCGGCAAGCCTCGCGGGCGTGCGGCGCGCGGACGCCTATGCGCGAGCGCTTGCGCTGACCCGGAATCCGCCGGCCGATCCGACTTGAGGCGGGAGGCCAACCGCACTAAGGTGTGAGCGGGAGTCGGCCAGGCAATCGCTGCGTCCGCAAGGGCGTGGAGGAAAGTCCGGGCTCCGCATGGCACGGCGCCAGGTAACCCCTGGGGGGCGCGAGCCCACGGAAAGTGCAACAGAAAAGACACCGCCCAAGCG
>DATMEC010000007.1:0-2578 GCA_035557125.1 Steroidobacteraceae bacterium | reverse complement strand
CACCTGATGTCGGCGCTGGCCGGCCTCGGCATCGACAACCTGTTCGTCGAGCTCACCGCGGGCGAGGTGCCGATCATGGACGGCAGCGCCGGGCCGTTCGTGTTCCTGATCCAGTCGGCCGGCATCGAGGTGCAGAACGCGCCGAAACGGTTCGTGCGGGTGCGCCGGACGGTTGAGGTGAAGGAAGGCGACAAGTGGGCGCGGTTCGAGCCGCACGAGGGCTTCCGCGTCAACTTCGAGATCGAGTTCGACCACCCGGTCTTCCACCGCCACTCGCAGCGCGCGTCGATGGACTTCTCGACCACCAGCTTCCTCAAGGAAGTAAGCCGTGCGCGCACCTTCGGGTTCATGCGCGACATGGAAGCCCTGCGCGGGCGCAACCTCGCGCTCGGCGGCACGCTCGACAACGCGATCGTGCTGGACGACTACCGGATACTCAACGAAGACGGGCTGCGCTTCGAGGACGAGTTCGTGCGCCACAAGATCCTCGACGCGATCGGCGACCTGTACCTGCTAGGTCATTCGCTGATCGGCGCGTACACCGCATTCAAGTCCGGCCACGGGCTCAACAACAAGCTGCTGCGAGCGATGCTTGCCGACGCAGAGTCCTGGGAAGAAGTCACTTTCCGCGACGAGAGCGCCGCGCCGATTTCATACGCCGCGGCCACCGCAACCGCATAGCGAAGGCACGGAAGGGGACAGTCCCCTTCAGCGCCACGCCAACTTTTCTGCTACTGCTGACCTTTCGCTGAAGGGGCCTGTCCCCTTCGGGGAACTGCTCTCACTTTCACCTTCACCTCTTCGACCGGCCCGCCAAGCTCCGCCTCGAGGGCTCTCTTCAGCCCAGGAATGACATAACGCAGCCGCGTGCCCCAGGCGGCCGAGTGCACGAAGGCCGTGAAGGTCGTGCCGCGCTGGCTCGCGCTCCACACCTCGCGCGCGATCTCGGGCGGCAGGACACGCCTCAGTGCTGCCAGGGACCGGTCGGCATTCGCGGTCCCCTTACGCAGCCGTTCCAGCATTCCTTCGCCTTGTTCCAGCAAGTGACTGACAGCCGTCGGTTTTTTCATTTGTCAGAATTCGGGCGACAACAGAAAGGGTGATCAAAGTACTTGAGTCGCAAGGCTTTTTTTGGCATGGTGCGCCGACTCTGGACGGCCTCAAGAGGCCCCCCGTCATTATGACCATGAAGCGCGTGCTCGCGTACACCGCCGGCGTACTCTCGGTCGTCGCCCTCACGGCTGGCGCCTGGGTGGCCGGCAGCCATTGGGGCGGCTCGGGCCCGCTCAGCGAGTTCACGCTCGCGCGCTGGAACGAGGATCTCGCGGTGCAGAGCGAGCAGCTCGCGCGCATCGAACAGGACGCCGACGACCAGGTCGCAACGCTGGCCACCCGCGTCGGCCGCATGCAGGCGCAGCTCATCCGCCTCGACGCGCTCGGCAAGCAGCTCACCGAAGTCGCGAAGCTGAAGCGCGGCGAGTTCGACTTCGAACAGCCCCCGGCGGTCGGCGGTCCCGAGGTCGCGGGCGAGGGGCCGGTCGTGCCGGCGCTCGACGCGATGCTCGACACGATGGATGCACAGATCGACGATCGCCGCCGCCAGCTCACGGCGCTGCAGAACCTCATCATGACCCGTGAACTCGCGAGCCAGATCGTGCCGGGCGGCCGCCCGGTCGAGTCCGGATATATTTCTTCGCTGTACGGCCAGCGCACCGACCCGTTCGACGGTAACCAGGCTAGCCATCAGGGCATCGACTTCGCCGGCGCCGCGGGCACTCGCGTGCTTGCAGTCGCCGACGGCATCGTCAGCCAGACCGGCATCGACGGTGGCTATGGCCGCCTCGTGGAGATCACGCATGGCAATGGCTACGTGACGCGCTACGCACACAACGCCAAGCTCCTCGTGAAGCCGGGACAGACCGTAAAGCGCGGCGACGCGATCGCGCTCATGGGCTCGACCGGGCGCTCGACCGGCACCCACGTCCACTTCGAGGTGCTGCGCAACGGCCGGGCGATGAACCCGCTCTCGTTCGTCAAGCGCTGAAGCCCTGCGGACGGAACCACCCGGCGCGACGTAGTAAACTACCGGTTTTTCGGCCGGTCCCCTTGTATTCCCGACCGGTCGCCCCGAGGTCCCAGGCGCGTGTTGAACATCTTCACCCGGTTATTCGGCAGCCGTAACCAGCGCCTGCTGCGCCAGTACGCGGAACGCGCCAAGCAGGCGAACCAGTTTGCCGACGAGCTCGCCGCCACGGGCACGGAGGGTCTGCGCCTGCGGACCGACAAGCTGCGCGCGCGGCTGGTGGCCGGCGAGACGCTCGACGCGATCCTGCCGGAGGCGTTCGCGACCGCCCGCGAGGCGGCGAGCCGCTCCGTCGGCATGCGGCCGTTCGACGTGCAGCTGGTCGGCGGCATGGTGCTGCACGACGGCAAGATATCCGAGATGCGCACGGGCGAGGGCAAGACCCTGGTCGCGACGCTGCCTGTCTTCCTCAACGCGCTCGCCGGCAAGGGCGTGCACGTCGTAACCGTCAACGAGTACCTGGCCCAGCGCGACGCCGAGTGGATGGGCCCGATC
>DATMEC010000006.1:0-2562 GCA_035557125.1 Steroidobacteraceae bacterium | reverse complement strand
TCGCGCCAGTCGCCGGTCGAGCGCGCGAACCCCATCGCCGCGGCGGACTTCGCCGCCTGCGCAGGGTCGCGGTCCGCGAGGATCTCGCACACGGGCGTCGCCACGTCCGGGAACACGGCACCGACTTCCTGCAGCGCGATCGAGTGCGCGCGGCCGATATAGCCGCTGCCGATCAGGCCGACGCGGAGCCTCTTCATGCGCGGGACTCCAGCAGCACCGTCGCGCGGGTCCGCAGGGACTTCTCGCAGGCGTCCGCGATCTCGAGGGCGCGCACGCCGTCGGCGCCCGAAACGATGTCGGCGGCCTCGCCGTGCAGGCGGCGCACGAATGCGTCGAGCTCGAGGCGATACGCGTCGGCGTAGCGCTCGAGGAAGAAGGGCAGGGCCGGGTCGGTCGCGTAGCCGGCGGCGGTCGCGCGCTCGACCGAGGTCGACTTGCGGTTGCCAGCCGCCAGCATGCCGCGTGCGCCGCAGACCTCGATGCGCTGGTCGTAGCCGAACACCGCGCGGCGCGCGTTTGCGACCTGCGCGATGCGGCCGCGAGCGGTGCAGAGCGTCACCGCTGCCGTGTCGATGTCGCCCGCGGCGCCGATCGCCGGGTCGACCAGGCAGCTTCCGTGCGCGGTGACCTCGACCGGCTCCTCGCCCAGCAGCCAGCGCGCCATGTCGAGGTCGTGGATCGTCATGTCGCGGAACAGGCCGCCCGAGCGCTTGACGTACTCTGCCGGCGGCGGGGACGGGTCGCGGCTCACGATCAGCACTGACTCCACGGCGCCGATCTCCCCGTCGTCGATGCCCTGGCGGATGCGGCGGAACGAGGGGTCGTAGCGGCGGTTGAATCCGATCGCGAGCAGAATGCCCGCGCGCTCGGCTGCGGCGACGGCGGCGCGCGCGCGGCCGACGTCTAGATCCACCGGCTTCTCGCAGAGGATCGCCTTGCCCGCGGCGGCGCCGGCCTCGATCAGGGCGGCGTGCGTGTCGGTCGGGCTCGCGACCAGGAGCGCATCCACGCCGCCGTCGGCGAGCACGGTCTCCGTGCCGGCGACGGTTGCACCGGCCGCCGCCGCGATGCCGGCCGCAGCGGACCCGTCGACGTCCACGACGTACTTGAGGCGCGCCGCGGCGTGCGAGGCGATGTTCGCCGCATGGATGCGGCCGATACGGCCGGCGCCGAACAGCGCGAAAGTCTTCATGCCTGCGGGCTGCCGCCGTCGTGGGCCGTCAGCTGGTACGCATACCTGATGACGAGCGTCTGCGCGAGGCAGAGCGACGCGGTCAACGAGCGGAACTTGCGGAACTCCGCGTCCTTGACCTCGAAGCAGAGGTCGGCGCGGCGCGCGATGGGCGACAGCCGGCTGTCGCTGATCGCGATCACCTTCGCCTTCCGTTCGGCGGCCTCGTTCACGATGTCTGCCGTCTGCTGGGCGTAGGGACGAAAGCTGGTCGCGATCAGGAGGTCGCCAGGCCCCATCATCGAGCTCTGCTCGGCGATCATCCCGGCGAGGCCGTCCACGAGGTAGGTGCGCTTCTCGGTGTGGCGCAGCGCATAGGCGAGATAGGCCGCGACCGGGAACGAGCGACGCAGGCCCACCAGGTATACGGCCTGAGCTTCCGCGATCAGGGCGACGCCGCGCTCGAGCTCCTCCTGGCGAGTCGTCTCGTCGAGGTGCTGTAACGCCGCGATGTTCCCCTGCACGAACTCGTGCATCAGGTCGCTGGCCGAGTGTGCGCCGACGTCGCCGGCGCGCTCGTTGAACTGGCGGATGCGGTCGGCGTAGCTCGGGCTCGGCGAGAGCGAGAGCAGCTCGTCGCGGAACAGCTTCTGCATGTCGCTTGCGCCGTCGTACCCGAATGTCTTTGCGAAGCGCACGATCGTCGAGGGCTGAACCTTGCAGCGCTTGGCGATCACCGCGAGGGTCTCGAGGCCGAGGTCGTTCGGGTGCTCGAGCGCGTATGCCGCGACCTGCTTGAGGCGCGGGGAGAGCGACTCGTAGCGCTGCACGATGCGCGCGCGCAGCGCCTCGACGTTGTTGCGGGCCGTCATGGCGGGGTCTGCCTGCCGGGTCTGGGCCTCGGTCATGGGTGGGGTCCCGATCGTTTCAAGTTTCGAACAGATATTCCACGGCCGTGGCGTCGGGGAGTATAGAACAAAAGTTTCATATCTTGAAGGGAACAAAAATTTCGTTCTATACTGTCTTTGGATCGTCACGTTCGATCCGCAGAATGCTCACCCGTCCGGCACCGGCCGGTCCTGCAGGCGCGTACCCGAGGGGGGTCTTTTCCGATGAAAAAGCGAGCGGCATTTCCGCGATTCACTGTGGCCATGAGCCTCGCGGCCCTGCCCGCGGCGGTATTCGCCCAGGCGGCGCCGGTTGCGCAGCCCGAGATGTCCGAAATCGAGGTGCTGGCGAAGCGCGTGAATGCGCGCAACCGCGTGGACGAGGCGGCGCCCGTGCTGTCCTACGACGAGGAATACTTCCAGCGCTTCGAGCCGCTGTCCGTCGGCGACATGATGAAGCGCGTGCCCGGCGTCAGCTTCCAGAGCGACATCGGCGAGTACGCC
>DATMEC010000005.1:0-3392 GCA_035557125.1 Steroidobacteraceae bacterium | reverse complement strand
TGGTCGATCCTCACCCGTCGCCTTGGGCAAAAGCTGCAGCTGGTCGGCGACGACCTGTTCGTCACCAACACCGAGATCCTCGCCCGCGGCATCGCCGAGAACGTCGCGAATGCGATCCTGGTCAAGCCGAACCAGATCGGGACGCTGACCGAAACGCTGGCGGCGATCGACATGGCGACCCGCGCCGGCTACGCGGCAGTCGTGTCGCACCGTTCCGGCGAGACCGAAGACTCGACGATCGCGGACATTGCGGTGGGCACGGCGGCGACACAGATCAAGACAGGCTCGCTGTCGCGCTCGGACCGCATGGCCAAGTACAACCAGCTGCTCAGGATCGAGGAGCAGCTCGGCGCGCGGGCGCGATACGCGGGTCGCGACGCTTTTCCGGTGAAACGCCGCCAGGCGTAGGCAGTCGCATGCGCGCGGAACATGGTACGCTCCCGGCCCCATGAAGCTCGTCGCCGCTACGCTCCTCGCCGCGCTCTTGCTGCTGCAGTACCGTCTCTGGGTGTCCGACGAGGGCATGCGCGAGGTCTGGCACCTGCGCCAGGCGGTGGAGAACCAGGTGGCCGAGAACACGGTCCTCGCAGAGCGCAACGCGCAGATGAGAGCCGAAGTCGCAGACCTGAAGCAGGGGCTCACGGCTGTCGAGGAGCGCGCCCGCAACGACCTCGGCATGATCTCTGCCAACGAGACCTTCTATCAGGTGGTGGACGCGACCCACCTCGCCCCGCAAGGCGAATCCTCCGCGCCCGCCTCGATGCAGGCCCTGAACACGCCCTGATAGACATCATCCGGTGGCCGAGCGCATCTGGTTCGTCATCGCCGCCGCGGGCAGCGCCATGCGCTTCGGCGGCCCGGTTCCAAAGCCCTACCTTCGCATCGCCGGCAGGACGCTGCTCGAGCACAGCCTGCGCGCGCTCGGCTCGGTGCGTGGAATCTCCGGCGGGGTCGTCGTGCTCGCGAACGGGGACCGGCGATACGAGCGAATCCCGCTCGCCGTGCGCCGGCGCGTGGTGGCCGTTGCCGGCGGCCCGACGCGTGCAATGTCGGTCGTGAACGGGTTGCAGGCGCTCATCGCCGCCGAGTCTCGCGACTGGGTACTGGTCCACGACGCGGCGCGGCCCTGCGTCAGTCGACGCGACGTCGAGGCGCTCGTCGTTGCCTGCCGTCGGGACCCGGTCGGTGGCCTGCTCGCCGTGCCGGTTGCCGACACGGTCAAGCAGTCCGATGACGCCGGACGGAGTGAGCGGACCTTGCCGCGCGAGCGGCTCTGGCGCGCGCAGACGCCGCAGATGTTCCGTCTCGGCGTCCTGCAGGGCGCCTTGACGAAGGCGCTCGCCGAGGGACTGGATCCGGGCGACGAAGCAGCGGCCATCGAGAGGCAAGGCCTCGCGCCGCGCCTCGTCGAGGGATCGCCGCTCAACGTCAAAGTGACGCGGCCCGCCGACCTCGCGTTCGCCGAGGCTGCGCTGCGTGCCGGCCGGAGGCGCGCGTGAGGATCGGGCATGGCTACGACGTGCACCGGTTCGGTTCCGGCAACGCGGTGCGACTTGGCGGCGTCACGATCCCGCATTCACGGGGCGTCATCGCCCATTCCGACGGTGACGTGCTCCTGCACGCATTGATGGACGCGCTGCTCGGCGCCGCGGCGCTCGGCGACATCGGGCTGCTGTTTCCGCCGACGGACGCACGCCATGCCGGCGCAGACAGCCGCGCGCTCCTGCGCGAGGTCGTGGGACGCGTCGCCGCCGCGGGCTTCGCGGTCGAGAACTGCGACCTCACGCTGGTCGCAGAGGTGCCGCGCATCGGGGCGCATCGCGACACGATCCTGGCCACCGTCGCAGCCGACATCGGCATCGCACGCGACCGCGTCAACCTCAAGGCGACGACCGCGGAACGGCTCGGCGCGATCGGCCGCAGCGAGGGCCTCGCGGCACACGCGGTCGTGCTGCTGCGCGAGACGCATGTCACCTGAGGCGGAGGCGCCGGATCCCTGGCGGAGCATCGCTTTGGCGCCGCCGCGCGCCTGGGGCGAGACGCCGGTGTCGGGAGCACTGCGTGTAGAGCTGGCCGACTTCGACGTCGAGGAACGCCTCGGTTTCGCGCCGGACGGCGGCGAGGCGCACCGGCTGCTGCTCGTCGAGAAAGCCGGGGCCAACACGCTGTTCGTCGCGCGCGCCCTCGCGGTACGCGCCGGGAAGGCCGCGGCTGACATCGGATTCGCCGGGCTGAAGGACCGTCGAGCAGTCGCGCGCCAGTGGTTCTCGGTGCCGGCCAGCCGCGACACGGCCTCGTTCGTCGGCTATTCCGGAGAGGGCTTCCGGGTGCTCGCGGAACATCCGCACTCTCGAAAACTCAGGCGCGGAGCCTTGGCAGGCAACCGCTTCCATATCCGCGTCCGCGGCCTGCAGGGCGATGCGCGGGCAGTCGAGGCGCGCATCGGGCACCTCGTCGCCGCCGGCGTTCCCAACTACTACGGGCTGCAGCGCTTCGGCCGGGACGGCGCGAACCTCGGGCGCGTGCGCCAGTGGCTCGCGAGCGGCCGGCTGCCGCGGGGCCGCGAGCCGCGGGGCTTCCTGCTTTCGTCCGCACGTTCGCTCGCGTTCAACGCCGTGCTCGCGGCGCGCGTCGGCGCGGGCAGCTGGAACAGGCTGTTGCCGGGCGAGGTCGTGAATCTGTCGGGCAGCCAGTCGGTGTTCAGCGCGGAACACCCGGACGAAGGACTGCAGCGCCGGCTCGGCGAGGGCGACGTCTCGCCGACGGGACCGCTGTGCGGCGCAGGCGGCGTGCTGCCGGGCGGCGAGGCCGCGCTCGTCGAGGCGGCTGCCCTTGCGGCCGTCGCGCCGGTTCCCGCGCTGCTCGCTGCCGTCGGCATGCGCGGCGAGCGGCGTGCGCTGGTGCTGAGGCCGGGCACGTTGCGTCACCGGCTCGAGGGTGACGTGCTGGACCTCGAGTTCGAGCTTCCGCGCGGTGCGTTCGCGACGACGGTCCTGCGCGAGCTCGTCGACGTGCGCGTGCCCGAGCCCTCCGACGACTAGCGCGACAGCAGCACGTAGAGCGCGCCTGTACCGCCGTCGTTGCGCCGCGCGGAGCAGAACGCCGCGACCGCGGCGTGCCGGCGCAGCCAGCGATTGACCGCCGACTTCAGCACCGGCCCGCGATGGCCGGAACCGCGTCCCTTGCCGTGGATGATGCGGATGCATCGCTGCTCGTGCAGCAGCGCCTCGGCGAGGAAGGCGCCGAGCGCGGAGCGCGCCTCGTCCTGCGTCATGCCGTGCAGGTCGATCTCGTCGCGGATGGCGTATTCGCCGCGACGAAGCCGCCGCAGCACGGACTCGGAGACTCCGTCGCGGCGGTAGCCGAGCTCGTCGCCCGATTCCACGTCGAGA
>DATMEC010000004.1:0-5175 GCA_035557125.1 Steroidobacteraceae bacterium | reverse complement strand
GACGATCGCCAAGGGCATCACCTCCGGCTACCAGCCGCTCGGCGGCGCGATGGTCTCGGACCGCGTGGCCGACGTCATGATCGAGAAGGGCGGCGAGTTCGCGCACGGCTTCACCTGGTCCGGGCACCCGGTCTGCTGCGCGGTTGCGATCGAGAACATCAACATCATGCGCCGCGAGAAGATTGTCGAGCGCGCGCGCGACGAGATCGCGCCGTACCTGCAGAAGCGAATCCGCGAGCTCTCCGACCACCGCCTCGTCGGCGAGGTGCGCGGCATCGGCATGCTGGGCGCGATCGAGCTGGTCGCGCACAAGGGAAGCCGCACGTTCTTCCGCGACCGCGGCGCGGTCGGCCTCGTCTGCCGCGACCACTGCTTCAAGAACGGCCTGATCATGCGCGCCGTGCGCGACACCATGATCCTGGCGCCGCCGCTCGTCATGACGAAGGAAGACGTGGACGAGCTGGTCGAGAAGGCCCGCCGCTGCTTCGACCTGACGGCGCGCGACATCGGCGTCGGCTGAGGAAGGAGAGAGCATGCGCGCACTGCAATCCTGGATCGTTGCGGCCGGCCTCGCGGCGCTTGCTGCTTGCGGAGGCGACAAGCCCGAGTCCGAGTCCAAGACGTCGGCGGCGGCGCCGGAAGAAAAGGCCCTCAACGTCCTCAACTGGTCGGACTACATCGCGGACACGACGGTCGCCGACTTCGAGAAGGCGACCGGCATCAAGGTCACCTACGATGTGTTCGACTCGAACGAGGTTCTGGAAACCAAGCTGCTGGCCGGCCGCTCCGGCTACGACATCGTGGTGCCGACGGCGCCCTTCCTCGAGCGCCAGATCAAGGCCGGCGTGTTCCTGCCGCTCGACAAGTCGAAGCTGCCGAACCTCGAGAACATGGATCCCGACATCATGCAGCGCGTCGCCGCGCACGACCCGGGCAACCAGTACTCGCTGACCTACCTGTGGGGCACGGTCGGCCTCGGCTACAACCCGGAGCAGGTCAAGCGCGCGCTCGGGACCGACACGATCGACAGCTGGGCCGCGATCCTCGAGCCGGCGAATGCCGCCAAGCTCGCGAAATGCGGCATCGCGCTGCTGGATGCGCCGACCGACGTCTACGGATCGGTGTCGATCTACAAGGGCCTCGACCCGAACAGCGAGAAACCCGAGGACCTCGCGGTCTTCGAGGAGACCATGCTGAAGGTACGGCCCCACATCCGCTACTTCCACTCGTCGCAGTACATCAACGACCTCGCGTCGGGCGAGATCTGCGTCGCGCTCGGCTGGAGCGGCGACGTGCTGCAGGCCCGAGACCGCGGCGCGGCCGCGCAGAAGCCCGTTACCGTCAAGTACGCCATCCCGAAGGAAGGCGCGATCAACTACTTCGACATGCTCGCGATCCCGGCGGATGCGCCGCACCCGGACAACGCGCACGCCTTCCTGAACTACCTGATGGATCCCGGGGTCATCGCGAAGGTGACGGACAAGGTGCGCTTCGCCAACGGCAATTCCGCGTCGCTGCCATTGGTGGACGAGTCCATCCGCAACGACCCGAACATCTACCCGGGCGCCGAGGTGCGCGCGCGGCTGCATCCCGACCTCGTGGAATCGCAGGCATTCAGCCGTGACCTCAACCGCGCCTGGACGCGCATCCGCAGCGGCCAGTAGCGCGTGACCGCACGGGTCGTCGGCGGACTCGCGGCGATAGCCATGCTCGCCGCCTGCGGCGACGGGACCGGCGCCACTTCTGGTGCCGCAGACGCGGCCGAAGAGAAGGTCCTCCACGTCTACAACTGGGTCGACTACATCGGCCCGACGACGATCGCCGACTTCGAGGCGAAGACGGGCATCCAGGTCGTCTACGACACTTACGACTCCAACGAGCTCCTCGAGACCAAGATGCTGACGGGCCGCAGCGGCTACGACGTGGTGTTCCCGTCGGCGGTGCCGCTCGCGCGGCAGGTCGGCGCCGGCTCGATGCGCAAGCTCGACAAGTCGAAGCTTCCGAACCTGGCTCACATGGATCCATTCGCCATGGGCCACGTGGCGCGCAACGACCCGGGCAACGACCACGCGATCAACTACACCTGGGGCACGGCGGGCCTCGGCTACAACCCCGCCATGGTCGCAAGAGTCCTGGGCACCGATCGCATCGACAGCTGGGCCGCGATCTTCGATCCGGCAGTCGCGTCGAAGCTCGCGAAGTGCGGCATCGCGATGATCGACGTGCCCGAAGACACGCTCATGATTGCCCGCATCTACCTCGGCCTCGACCCGAACAGCCAGAAGCTCGAGGACCTCGCCGCCGCGGAGGCGCTTCTCAAGGAGGCGCGGCCCTACATCCGGTACTTCAACACGTCACAGCTCGTCAACGACCTGGCGAGCGGCGAGGTCTGCGTCGGATTCAGCTGGAACGGCTACATACTCCAGGCGCGGGATCGCGGCGCCGCGGCGGCGACACCCGTGAAGATCGAGTACGCGGTGCCCAGGGAGGGTTCATTCATCTGGTTCGATACGGTAGCGATCCCCGCCGATGCGCCGCATCCCGACAACGCGCATGCTTTCCTGAACTACCTGATGGAGCCCGAAGTCATCGCGAAGGTCAGCAATCACATCGGGTACGCGAACGGAAACCTCGCATCGTTGCCGTTCCTGGAGGCGCGGGTTCGCGACGATCCCGCCGTGTATCCGGCCGAGGAGACCAGGCTCAAGCTGCAACCGGACACGGCGGAATCTCCGTCCTATATCCGCGAGGCGAGCCGCGCGTGGACTCGCATCAAGACGGGCCAGTAGACTGCGGGGGAAGAGGGGGACCATGTCCAGCCCGCGACCCGACCAGAAGAACGAGCCCTGGAAAGACCCGGCCGCGCGGCCTTACGTCCGGCTCGAAAAGCTGACCAAGAAGTTCGGCGACTTCGTCGCCGTCGACGACGTCACCCTCAACATCTACCGTGGCGAGATCTTCTGCCTGCTCGGCGGTTCGGGCTCGGGCAAGACGACGCTGCTGCGCATGATGGCCGGCTTCGAGCGGCCGACCGAGGGGCGCATCTGGATCGACGGCACGGATGTCACGGCGGCGCCGCCGTACGAGCGGCCGGTCAACATGATGTTCCAGTCCTACGCGCTCTTCCCGCACATGAGCGTGCAGAAGAACGTCGCCTTCGGGCTCCGGCAGGACAGGGTCACGGCGGGCGAAGTCGACGACCGGGTCGCCGAGATCCTGAAGCTCGTGCGCATGGAAACGTTCGGCAAGCGCATGCCGCACCAGCTCTCGGGCGGGCAGCGTCAGCGCGTCGCGCTCGCGCGGGCGCTCGTCAAGCGCCCGAAGCTCCTGCTGCTCGACGAGCCGCTCGCCGCGCTCGACAGGAAGCTGCGCGAGCACACGCAGTTCGAGCTGCTGAACATCCAGGACACGCTCGGCGTCACTTTCGTGGTCGTGACCCACGACCAGGAGGAGGCGATGACGCTCGCGACCCGCATCGGCGTCATGAACCACGGCGGGATCGTGCAGATCGGTACGCCGACGGACATCTACGAGTACCCCGGGTCGCGCTTCGTCGCGGACTTCATCGGCTCGGTGAACCTGTTCGAGGGGCGCATCGTCGAGGACGAGCCGGACTACGTGCGCGTTGCCTCCGACGAGCTCGGCGGCAGCTTCCACGTCGGCCACGGCGTCAGCGCCGCGCCCGACGCGACGGTCTGGGTCGCTCTCCGGCCCGAAAAGGTGTTGCTGGCCCGCGAGCGCCCGGAGGGCGACGGCGACAACCGGGTCGAGGGCGTGGTCGCGGAGGTGGCCTACCGCGGGGACCAGTCGATCTACCTCGTGAAGCTCGCGAGCGGCCGCCAGATGCGCGTGACCCAGCCGAACACGATGCGGCAGGGCACGGGCGACCGCATCCGCTGGGACGACCGCGTCTGGCTGTCGTGGGATTCCTCGAGTCCCGTGGTGGTCACGCAGTGAGCCCGGCGCGCGTCGGCGCAACGCGCGGCAAGCCGTTCCTGCTGGGCGAGCTCATGGCGTGGATCCGCGCGCACGGGCCGTGGCGCCGCGCGGCGGTGGGACTTCGCGCTCGCGGCCTGACCGGCCGCACGCTGGTCACGGCCGTGCCGTACCTGTGGCTGCTGCTCTTCTTCCTGGTGCCGTTCCTGATCGTGCTCAAGATCTCGGTGTCCGAGATCCGGCTCGCGATGCCGCCTTACGAGCCGCTCTTCACCTGGATCTCGGACAACGTCGTCGGCCTCAGGATCAACTTCGAGAACTACGCGTTCCTGTTCAAGGATTCGCTCTACTGGAAGTCGTTCCTGAACTCGATCTCGACGGCTGCGATCTCGACGGCCGCCTGCCTGCTGATCGGCTACCCGATGGCTTATGGCATAGCGCGCAGCCCCGCGGCCTGGCGGAACGTCCTCCTGTTGCTCGTGATGCTGCCGTTCTGGACTTCGTTCCTGCTGCGCGTCTACGCGTGGATCGGGATCCTCAAGAACAACGGCGTGATCAACAACATGCTCATGGCGCTCGGCATCATCGACGAGCCGATCCAGATGCTGCAGACGAACTTCGCGATGTACATCGGCATCGTCTACTCATACCTGCCGTTCATGGTGCTACCGCTGTACACGGCGATCGAGAGGCTCGACGACTCGCTGCTGGAGGCAGCAGCCGACCTCGGGTGCAGGCCCGTCAAGGCCTACTTCCGCATCACCGTGCCGCTGACCAGGGCGGGCATCATCGCCGGCTGCATGCTGGTCTTCATCCCCGCGGTCGGCGAGTTCGTGATCCCGGCGCTACTCGGCGGTCCGGACGCGCTCATGATCGGCCGCGTGCTGTGGGAGGAGTTCTTCAACAACCGCGACTGGCCGGTGGCGAGCGCCGTCGCGATCGTGATGCTGTTCGTGCTGGTGATTCCGATCATGATCTACCAGCGCTCGCAGGGTCAGCAGCTCGGGGCGCACCGATGACGCGCCGCTCGGGCTTCGTCACGGTGATGATGATCGCGGGCTTCCTGTTCCTGTACCTGCCGATCTTGCTGATGGTCGCGTTCTCGTTCAACGAGTCGCGCCTCGTCACGGTCTGGGGCGGGTTCTCGACCAAGTGGTACGGCGAGCTGTTCCGCAACGAGCAGGTGCTCGGGGCGGCGTGGCTGTCGTTCAAGATCGCGGCGATGAACGCGACCGGCGC
>DATMEC010000003.1:0-7643 GCA_035557125.1 Steroidobacteraceae bacterium | reverse complement strand
TTCTTCACCGCCGGCCCGAAGGAAGTGCGCGCCTGGACCGTGCGCGCCGGGGCGACGGCGCCGCAGGCCGCGGGCGTGATCCACACCGACTTCGAGCGCGGCTTCATCCGCGCCGAAACGATCGCGTTCGACGACTACGTCCGGTACAAGGGGGAAGCCGGTGCGCGCGAGGCGGGGAAGCTTCGCCTCGAGGGCAAGGACTACCTCGTCCGCGAGGCCGACGTCATGCATTTCCGGTTCAACGTGTAATGTACGTGGCCCGGCAGGTCCTCGCGCTGACACTCGCAATCCTCGCTCTCTGCGGCTGCGCCACGCTCGCCGGCAAGGATCCGTTGCAGGTCGCCGTCGCCGGCATCGAGCCGATGCAGGAGAAGGGCGAGGGACTCGAGCTCCGGCTGCTGGTCAAGTTGCGCGTGCAGAACCCGAACTCGGCGCCGATCAGCTACGACGGCGCCTACGTGAAGCTCGAAGTCCAGGACAGGACGTTCGCGACCGGCGTGAGCGACGCCGGCGGCAGCATCCCCGGATTCAGCGAGGCGGTGGTCGAAGTGCCGGTCACCGTCTCGATGCTGCGCATGGTGCGGCAAATCATCGGCATGCACGGTGACGCCCCCGCCGAGCAGGTCCGCTACCGGATGAGCGGCAAGCTCGGGTCGCACCGCTTCAGCGCCGAAGGGGAATTCCCGACGAAGTCGCCCGCGGCGCCTGCCCCGGATGAGGCGACCTGATCAGTGCCAGCGCTCGATGTCAATCCAGCGCCCAACGTCCCGGCCGGCAAGCTGCCGCAGTTCCACGTCGTCGGTTTCACCGGCCATCGCCACCTGACGGAACCCGCCCGCGCGGCACGCGCGATTCGCAGCACGCTCGATATGCTGCGCCGCGAGGTGCCGGGCGAGTGGATCGCCCTTTCTTCCATCGCGGGCGGCAGCGACCAGCTGTTCGTGCAGCAGGCGCGCGAGGGTGGGCTCGCCTGGCACGCGATCCTGCCGATGACCCGCGCGGAGTTCGCCAAGGATTTCACGCCGCAGGGGTGGGAAACCGTGGAACGAATGCTGGCCGCGGCGGACCACGTGCGCACGATCGACGAGAACGGCGACCGCAAGGACGGCTACCTGGACTGCGGCATCGAGACGGTGAACGGCGCCGACGTCCTGATCGCGTTCTGGGATGGCGCACCTGCGCGCGGCAAAGGCGGAACCGCCGACGTCGTCGAGTACGCCCAGTCGATCGGCAAGCCGATCATGGTCATTGACTCGGACAGCCACGAGGTGCGCCGCGAAAACTGGGAACGGCTCGAGCCCGACGACGAGGTCCTGGCCGACTTGAACAGCATGGCACAGGCCGGCGGCACCGGGTCTGCCAACCCCTTCAAGGGGCCGGACGCAATCTTCCTGTTCCAGCAGAAATGCGACTTCCACGCCAGCCAGGGCGCACCGCAGTTCCGGCGCCTGATCGTCGCGACGGTCGTGGCCCACGTCGTCGCGACGGTCATCGGCGCGGCAGTCGTCGGGTACGAACTGCACCTGCTCGCGCTGCCATGGCTCGAGCTTGCGTGCATCGCCTTCGCCTTGGGAGCGGCGCTGGTCCTGCGCCGCAAGATGCATTCGCACCACAGCTGGGTGCGCTGCCGGCTCGCCGCGGAATTTTGCCGCTCCGCGCTCGCCACGTGGGGCTTGCCCAGGGCCGCGCCGCTCCTGCAGTACCTCGACCTGGCCGGCGCGCGCGGGGTGGCGCGCGCGCTCTATGTCCTGCATACCCGATCGTCCGCGACGAGGCCCGTGCCGATCGAGGAGTTCAAGCGCATCTACCTGGAAAAGCGGATCGACGACCAGCTCGCCTACTACGACCGGCAGGTGAACCGCGCCTTGCCGCTCTACCGACGGCTCGCGGCAGGCTTCTCGATCGCGACGCTCCTCGCCCTCGTGACCGGGACCTTCTACGCGGTCGGCCGCACGCTGCACATCGAGATCCCGGCCTGGCTCGAGGGAACGACCTACGTTTTCCTGCCAATTGCGCTGCCCGCGATGGCGGCGGCGGCCATCTCGATCATCTCGATCAACGACCTGCAGCGGCGCGTCGCGCGCTACCGCGAGATGAGGTCGCTGCTGCTCGCCAGCCGCGCCCAGGTCGCGTCATGCCGGACCTGGAACAGCCTCGAGCACGTCGTGCTACGGACCGAGCGCGCGCTGCTGCAGGAAGTGATCGAATGGCACTCGATCAGGAGCTTCGGCGCGTCACACTGAACCGCGAAAGATGAACACCCCGTACAAGTACCGCGCGTTCATCAGCTACAGCCACGGCGACGAGAAATGGGCCCGGTGGCTGCATCGGCGCCTAGAAACCTACCGGCTGCCGAAGCACCTAGTCGGCCAGGAGACCGAGTTCGGGCCGGTGCCGGCGCGGTTCGCGCCCGTGTTCCGCGACCGCGACGAGCTCGCGACGGCCACCGACCTCGGCACGACGCTGACCGCGGCGCTCGAGCAGTCCGCCTGCCTGGTCGTCGTCGGCTCTCCGTCGGCCGCCCGGTCCCGGTGGGTCAATGAGGAGATCCGGGCGTTCAAGCGCCTCGGGCGCAGCCACCGCATCTTCTGCCTGATCGTCGCCGGCGAGCCGGGCGCCTCGACCGATCCCGCACAGGCCGACCTCGAGTGCTTCCCGCCAGCACTCGTGCGTTTGCTCGACGCCGACGGCGAGCTCACTGACGAGCGCGGCGAGCCGATCGCCGCGGACGCGCGGCCCGGCAAGGATCGGAAGGCCACGGCGCTGCTCAAGCTTCTCGCGGGCATGCTCGGCATCGGCTTCGACGACCTGCGGCGGCGCGAGGCCAGCCGCCGGTATCGCCGCATGCTCGCGCTGGTGGCCGCTTCCGTCGCCGGCATGGTGATCGCCATCGCACTCGCGGCGGCGGCCTGGATTGCCCGCAACGAGGCCGTGCACCAGAAGTCCGTCGCCGACACGGAAGCGAAGACGGCGCGCGAGGTCACGACCTTCATCGTGGACCTGTTCAATCTCTACAACCCGAGCGAAGGCGTCGGCAGCACCATTACGGCACGAGAGATCCTCGACAGGGGCGCCGCAAGGATTGAGACCGAGCTCGCGGACCAGCCGGCGACTCAGGCGACGTTGATGGACACGATGGGCACCATCTACACGGGACTCGGGCTGTACCCGACGGCGATTCCGCTGATGCGGGAGTCGCTTGCGAAGCGCAGGGAGCTATCCGGCGACACGACGGTCGAGATCGCGAAGACCCTCGGCCACCTCGGCGAGGCGCTCATGCTGGCCGGCGACTACGACGAGGCCGCGAAGCGCCTCGGCGACGCGCTCGCCATTCAGCGGCGCAAGCTCGGCAATGCCCACGCCGACGTCGCCGACACGTTGAGCGCGCTCGCCGACGTCATGTCGTACACGGCCAAATATGACAAGGGCCTGGCCCTGATCGAGGAAGCCCTCAGGATCCGGCGCAGCCTGTACGGCGACATGCACGAAGACGTCGCAAAAAGCCTCGGCGACCTCGGCGTCAACTTCGGCGAGCGCGGCGATTTCAAGCAGGCTGAAGTCTACCTGCGCCAGGCGCTGGACCAGCAGAGCAGGCTGCATCCCGGCGCGCACCCGGACCTTGCCGAGGCCATGAACAACCTTGCCTGGGCGCTGCAGGAGCTCGGCGGGTTCACGGAGGCCGAGGCGCTCTATCGCGAGTCGCTCTCGCTTAAGCGCAAGCTGCTCGGCGACGCGCACCCGGACCTTGCGGCCGGGCTCACCAACCTCGGTTTCGTGCTCGAGACGCGCGGCGAGTATCGCGGGGCGGAGCGGGCATACCGCGAGTCGCTCGAGATGAACCGCAAGCTGCTCGGCGAGAGCCACTCCGAGATCGCGGCGGGCATGAACAACCTGGCCTACGTCCTCTACGAGAAGGGAGACCACACTGGGGCCATCCGGATGATGCGGGACTCGATCGAAATGAACCGCCGCGAGCTCGGACCCGATCATCCCGACGTGGCGGGCGGGGGGACGAGCCTTGCTTACTGGCTCGTGTCGACGGGCGAGTTTGACGAGGCTGCGAGCCTGCTCGACGAGGCCGTCGCGATCCGCAGCAAGGCGCTGGGCCCAGATCATCCGCAGCTCGCCAGCACGCTGGCGATTCAGGCCACGCTGCTAGTCGCACGCGGACAATTCACGGAAGCACTCGGGGTGGCCGACCAGTCGTTGCTGATCCTGGAACCCCGGCTGCCGGCCGATCACTGGCTGATCGCCATGGCGAAGAACGTGAAGGGCGCCGCCCTCACGGGACTCGGGCGGTACGCGGAAGCCGAGAAGCTGCTGCTCGAGAGCCTGCCGGCCCTCGGGGATGCGCCGATCTCCGACCAGCCTGCGCACGGTCGCGTGCGGTTGGCTGCTCTCTACCTCGCCTGGGGCAAGCCGGAAAAAGCCGAAAAGTACGCCCGCTAGTCCGCTGCGATTCACATAATGCGAGAAGCGTCCGACGGACGAGGCTTCGCTCAATGTTCATACGCGGATGGTCAGCGTGTTGTACGCTTTGCCGGCCGATTAAAACGATCGAGGGGACGGGGGGAACAGGCATGTCGCGACGTTTCATGGTGCGCGCGGTCCTTGCGGCCGCAAGCGTGCTGGCGGTTTCCGCCTCGAACAATGCCGGCGCCGACGCCATAACGATCGATCCGGGCGCATTGGCCACCAACGGATGTTTCGGTCACGCTGCTTGCTCGCTGGATGGAGCGGACATCGCGACCACGGGCGGCGTACTCGAGAAGAAGGAGCTTAACGGCTCCAAGGGCTTCGGCGTGAGCGGGGGCGCATCGGGTCCCGAAATCGACATCGGCCAGACGTTGCGCGTCGACTTCGACGAGTCGCGCAGCATCGTCGCAATCAAGATCCTGTTCCTGTTCAATGGCCCCGAATTCTCGGATCGCGCCGAGAAAGCGCGGGTGATCGCGGACGGCACGACCTACATCCTGTCGACACTCAACGATGCGGATGACGCGGATGCGACCTGGAGCGGGCCGGGCGCGGTCACCAAGTGCGGCGCCACGACGCCTGCGGGCACGGGCTGCTTCATCATTACGGATCCCTTCCCGGGCGCAGTCAGCAGGCTCGACTTCTCCGCAGTCACGGGCACTGCGCCGTTCGCGGGCGCTGGCACCAACGATTCGGACTACTCCCTCGGATTCATCGATGTCGCGGCGCAGGTTGCCCTCGACTTTGACAACTGCGCGACCGCGACGGGCTGCCCGGCCGCGTCCGTGGACGGGACCCCGGCGGTGACGCTCAGCTCCATGCAGGTGGCGAACGCCGGCGATCCCGACGACGCGATCGTGATCCCGGTCCGGCTGCCGGACTGCCGCTACATTCCGCAGGCCTGCGTCGAGTTGCTGCCGCCGGCCGGCGACTACGCGTCCAGCGAAAACGCCGCGCGGGAGATCCTGATCGGTCTCGGCGTCATCAAGCCGCTGGTGCCGTACGGCCCCAACCGCTACGTTCCCGCCGCGCAGATCCTGAACGTCAAACCCTTGCTGCCGGCCGAAGTCACCTCGCTGTTCGATTCGAGCGGCACGCCGCCGAACGGCCTGCCCGCGATGTACATCGCGTCGAAGTGGCGGGCCCAGGCGGTCAATGATTTCTGGTTCGACGGGCTGTTCTTCAAGACCGACACGGGCCTCATTTTCAGCGATACCTTCGACGGCCTGATCGACGTGTCGGTCCTGACCGGCAGCGAGCTGGGTTGCGTCGCCAACCTGGGCGACCTCAAGGCCTGGGACATGATCACGACGGTATCGGAGCTGGCGCGCAGCGTAGATGGCCGATTCATCGACGGCCTGACCAACGTGGGCTGCATCAACCCGACGAAGGTCAAGGGCACGCGCCTGTCGCTCTATTCGGTCAACTTCGAGGTCACGCCCGACACCTTCGGGCCGACGATCAAGAGCAAGACGCCGAAGGTCACGGTGAACAACGACGCGGTCTTCGCACGGCTCGTGCAGACGCTTTGGGAAGACCTCGGCACGATCAAGGGCCAGTATGCCTGCCGCCAGGCGGACCCGGTCCCGTCGGGCGGTCCCGCGCCGCTCGCAAAGACGCTGTGCAAGAGCCTCGGGCCGCTGTTCTCCCAGGCGAAGAAAGACATCCGGCAATGTGTCAACTTGAGCTTCCGGCCGGCGTCGGCAAACCGGACCGCTCGCTGCGCGGCCGCCGAAGCGAGCGTTGCGGCTTTCGGGGCGGCGCTGCCGTCGTCGGCGACCGGTCCCGACCCGTTCAACCGGCTGGGCGAGCTCGAGGCGCGCGTCGAGGTGTTCCAGCACGTGTGGGACGAGCGATTCCTCAACTCGCTGAAGCCTGCCGGCTTCTGCCGCGAGAAGGGGACCTGCCCGCCCTAAGCGGGGTCAGATCCCGCCCTGGCCGCGCAGGCCCATGAACGCGCGCTCGGCGAGCGTGCGCTTCGTGTAGGTCCAGTCCTCGTCGCTGACCGCGGGCCCGCTCCATTCGGGCACGCGCTTGCGCACATCGTCGAGGTTGAGCTCGTCCTGCACCTCGGCGAGGCTTCGGCCGGCGCGCACCAGTTTTTCGACGCGCTCCAGCGTAGCCTCCAATAGCTCGCGCAGCGCGCGCGTGTAGGCGTGGTCGGCCAGCACCGGCCCGTGACCGGGCACGATGGTGGACGCGGGCAGTGCCTCGAGGTCGCGCAACACGGCCGCCCATCCCACCGGCCATGAAGCGCCGACATAAGGCAGGGGCGAGCGGACGAGGATGTCTCCGGCAAACAGGATGCGCTCATCCGGCAGCCAAGCGGTGGCGTCGTTCGGAGAATTCGCCCGCCCGCGATCCTCGATCTCGATCCGCGTGCCCTCGAAATCCATGCTCAGGTGCCCGTCAAAAAGCTGGGTCGGCACGACGACTTTCAGCGTGGCCAGTTCCTCGAGTTCTGCACGGCGTTTCGCGATCACGCGCTCGCTCGCCGGCCCGTCGACATCCGCCTCGAGCTTCGCGAGCGCCTCGCGCCGCGAGGATGCGGGCGCCGTGGACAAGGCCTTCCAGTATTCCTGGTTCAACTCGATCCAGCGCGCCGTGTTGCGCTCGGCCAGGAGCGTGATGCCGGGAAAAGCCTCGACGTAGGCAATGGAGCCGTTGTTGTGGTCGAAATGCCAGTGGGTCGTCATCAGGAACCGCACCGGCTTGTCGGTGACGCGGCGGATCAGGGCGATGTCGGCCCGGGCCCGCGAGGGCAGGTAGCCTGAATCGATCACGAACACGCCGGTCCGGCCGACGATCACGCCGGTATTGCCGTGCGGCCACTCGTCCGTCGCGTCGTCGTGCTCGATCACGAAGACGTTGTCCGCGATTCGAAGCATCCGCGCACCGCCGTCGGATGCCGCGGCCTCGACCGCGGCCGCCGCGATCGCGGGTGCGAGCAACGCCGCGGCTGCGGCCGCCAGGCGGTGCCAGCCGGGGTGCCTTGCCGTAACCATGGTTTCCTCCTCGAGCGGCCTGGGCCGCGATTTCTTGACAGTCAAGGGTCCGGTCCCGACAATCGCGCCTCCCCGAGGTACCTTCCCGCCGCGTGGCTAGGTAGCTCAGCTGGTTAGAGCACGGGATTCATAACCCCGGGGTCGAGAGTTCGATTCTCTCCC
>DATMEC010000002.1:0-2076 GCA_035557125.1 Steroidobacteraceae bacterium | reverse complement strand
GTCGCGCGCCAGCTCGAGCGCATGGCGCAGCTTCCGCTCGACGGCGTGCTGCACCCGCAGGCGGCGAAGCTCGCCCAGCGCCTGGCGCATCTGCTGCCGGCCGACCTCGATCATGTGACCTTCGCGGAATCCGGCTCGGCCGCGGTCGAAGCCGCGCTCAGGATGGCGGTCCAGTACTGGGCGGTGCGCGGCGCGGGCAGGCGCCGCCGCTTCCTGGCGTTCGAAGGCGCGTCGCACGGCGACACCGCGGTGCCGCGCCGGCTGCTCGTGCCGCTGCCGGTCGATCCCGCCAGCACCGCCGCTTTCGAGCAGGCGGTCGCCGGGCGCGCGCATCAGCTCGCCGGCATTATCGTCGAGCCGCTCGTGCAGCGCGGGGCCATGACGTTCCACAATACGTCGTGCCTGCGCCGCATCCGCGCCGCCGCCGACCGCCACAACCTCCTGCTGGTCTTCGACGAGAGCTTCACCGGCTTCGGCCGTATTGGCGCGATGTTCGCCTGCATCCATGCCGCGGTCGTGCCCGACATCGTCGTTCTCTCGAACGCGCTCTCGGGCGGCACGCTGCCGCTCGGCGCGACCGTCGCGCGCCGGAAAGTGGCCGACATCGTTTCGCAGGGCGCCGCGGACGCGGTTCCCTGGCCGAGCCCCTTCGCCGGCAACCCGCTCGCCTGCGCCGCGGCCAATGCGTCGCTTGATCTCTTCGAGCAGGAGCCGCGCCTCGAGCAGGCCGCCGAGATCGCGCGCCGCATGGACGAGGGGCTCGCGCCCTGCCGCGATCTGCCGAACGTCGTCGATGTGCGCGTGAAGGGCGCGGTCGGCGTCATCGAGCTGGAAAGCGGCTGGGACGCGGCGGAATTGCCGCAGCGCTTCATCGAGGCCGGCGTCTTTCTCCGCCCGCGCGGCCGCACCGTCTGCGTGACGCCCGCGCTCACGATCGAGCCCTATGACCTTTCCACCCTCGTCGGGACGGTTGTGAAAGTGCTCGCCGAAGCGGCGCGGCACCGTGAGATAAAGCTCGTGCCGGCGCCCGATCAGGCTGATCTGCCGTTCTGACACTGTCATTCCGGGGGCGCAGCGGTTCAAATCAAACCACCCTCATGGCCGGGCTTGACCCGGCCATCCAGGGACAAGTGGCACTGGATCCGCGGGTCAAGCCCGCGGATGAGGGAAGATAAAGGTCGGAATGTCTTTGGTGAGCCTCGCATGACGGTGGAAACAAATTCCGTCATGCCCTAGTACCTGTCGCCCCGAAGCCCTACCTCTCAATTCCTGTCCATTGCCCGTCCGGCCCAATGCAATCAGTCATTTCCGTCGCCAGTCTCTCGAAAACCTACGCCACCGGCTTCCAGGCCCTCAAGAACATCGACCTGGAAATCCGCCACGGCGAGATTTTTGCGCTCCTCGGCCCGAACGGCGCCGGCAAGACGACGCTGATCGGCGTCATCTGCGGCATCGTCAATCCGACCGAGGGGAGCGTGCTCGTCGGCGGCCACGACATCGTGCGCGACTATCGCGCTGCGCGCTCGCTCATCGGCCTCGTCCCGCAGGAATTGCATACGGACGCCTTTGAATCGGTCTGGGCCACCGTGAGTTTCTCGCGCGGCCTGTTCGGCAAGCCCGCGAACCCGGCGCTCGTCGAGAAAATCCTGCGCGAGCTGTCGCTCTGGGACAAGAAGGACCAGAAGATCATGACGCTCTCCGGCGGCATGAAGCGCCGCGTGATGATCGCGAAAGCCCTCTCGCACGAGCCGCAGATCCTCTTCCTCGACGAGCCGACCGCCGGCGTCGACGTCGAGCTGCGCAAGGACATGTGGCAGGTGGTGCGCGACCTGCGCGCCACCGGCGTCACCGTGATCCTGACGACGCACTACATCGAGGAAGCCGAGGACATGGCCGACCGCGTCGGCGTGATCAATGGCGGCGAGCTGATCCTCGTCGAGGAGAAGGCCGTGCTCATGCGCAAGCTCGGCAAGAAGCAGTTGACGCTCCAGTTGCAGCAGAAGCTCGACGGAATTCCCGGGACGGTCGTGACCCCGAGCCTCGCGCTCTCCGCCGACGGCATGGAGATCGTCTACA
>DATMEC010000001.1:0-2131 GCA_035557125.1 Steroidobacteraceae bacterium | reverse complement strand
GAGTCGTTGAAGCGGTACGTCGCGCGGTTCATGCGCTCGAGCGGGTCGCCGGGCGTCCCCATGTTGGTCGTCGCGCAACCGGCGAGCAACGAGAGGAGGAGGGCGCCGGCGCCGGCGCGGATCAATGCGGGCATCTGCTGTGAATTCCCTTGCGGTGTACGCGCGCAATTCTAGCCGTTGCCGCCGCCGTCCGGCTCCGGACCCTTGGGCTCGGCGACTTCCCGGGCGCGCCGGCCCTTCGGCAGGTATTCCTGGAGCTCGCGGATGCGCGCGTCGTAGCGCTCACGCTGCACGGCGTTGTTGCCGGGCACGGCCTGCGCGAGCCGGAGCTGGTTGATCGCGAGCGCGAGGTCGCCGCTGATCACGTGGTACTCCGACATGTAGTAGTACGAGTCGGAGATGTCGCCGGCGGCGTTCGCGGCGATGGCCGTGAAGCGGGCCTGTTCCGCGGTCGGCGGGACGTTGTTGAAGAGGTCGAGCAGGACGACGTGGGCCCTCTTGGGGTCGCCGGCGCGCAGCAGCGTCTCGGCGTAGCGCACGGTGACGGGCACGCTCCGGGGAAAGAGGCGCATGGCCTGCTCGAGCGTCTCGCGCGAGGCGTCGATGCGTCCCGCGGCGAGTTCCGCCTGCCCGAGCGCCGTGTGGTAGAGCATGACCTCCGGCCGCCGGTCGCGCAGCGCCTGCAGCATCGTGATCGCCTGGGCAGTATCTCCGGCGTGCACCAGCGCGAGGGCGCGGCCGTACTGCTCGGCGTCGGTCGAAGGGTAGTCGGCGCTCTTCGCCGCCCCGAACTGGTCGAGAATGGAGGACTCGGCCGGCAGCGTCTCGAGCAGGAGGCGGTCGCGAATCAGCGCGTACCCCGTGCTGTCCGGTGTGCGCGGCCGGTTCATGCGGCTCGCGCGGTCGCGCGTCTCGGCAATACGCTCGCTGGTAACCGGGTGGGTGCGCAGCAGGTCCGGGATGTTGCGGCCCGCCCCACCGGAGCGTTGCTGCATCGTGCCGAAGAATTCCGGCATGGCCACCGGGTCGAAGCCGGAGGCCGAGAGGATGCCGATGCCGACGCGGTCGGCCTCGGCCTCGTTGGCGCGCGTGAAGCTGATCTGACTCTGGGCGGCGAGGCCCTGCGCCGCCGTCACGCCGCCGAGCACCGCGTCGCCCGGCACGCCGGTGGTCGCGCCGATCAGGATCGCAGCGAGCATCGCGGCCATCGACGCCATGTTCGCGCGACCGGCGTTCTGCAGCGAGCGGGCGATGTGCCGCTGCGTGACATGCGCGATCTCGTGCGCGAGCACTCCGGCCAACTCGGCTTCGCTGCGCGTCGCCGTGACGAGGCCCGCGTTCACGCCGATGAACCCGCCGGGCAGGGCGAAGGCGTTGATGCCCGAGTCGCGCACGGCGAAGAACGTAAAGCGGTGCGCGCCCTCGTGGGCCTGGCTCGACAGGCGCATGCCGAGCGCCTCCAGGTACTCGTTGATCTCCGGGTCCTCGATGATCTGCCCGGCCTCCCGCAGCTGCCGCACGATCATGAGCCCGATCTTGTACTCGTCCGCGAGCGACAGCGTCGTGCTGGCGGGCGTGCCGATGTCCGGCAGCTCGCTGCCCGTGCTCTGCGCGCCGGCCGCGGGCACGCCGGCTGCGAGCTGCAACATGAGGACGGTCATCAGCACGCGCATTGGGCATTTCCTGGCGGGAACCCCGTTTCGACCGCGCGCCGCGCGCATGGTTCGCGACGCCTGCTCAGAGCGCTTCGGAGGCGAAGTCGGCGAGCCGCGAGCGCTCGCCGCGCACCAGCGTGACGTGGCCGGCGTGCTGCCAGCCGCGGAAGCGGTTGACGACGTAGGTCAGTCCGGAGGTCGTCTCGGTGAGGTAGGGCGTGTCGATCTGCGCGATGTTGCCGAGGCACACGAGCTTGGTGCCGGGACCTGCGCGCGTCACGAGGGCCTTCATCTGCTTCGAGGTGAGGTTCTGCGCCTCGTCGAGGATCAGGTAGCGGTTCAGGAACGTGCGGCCGCGCATGAAGTTGAGCGAGCGGATCTTGATGCGGTGACGCAGCAGGTCCTGGGTCGCGGCGCGGCCCCAGCTGCCGCCTTCCTGGCCCTGGGTCAGCACCTCGAGGTTGTCCATCAGGGCG